>CAZJCA010000069.1:0-8861 GCA_964544505.1 uncultured Oscillospiraceae bacterium | reverse complement strand
CGCCGGGGATCATGGAACGCAGCGTTGCCGGAGTCAGCTCAAGCAGGTCGTCATCTACCACGGTGTTGGTGGTATGGCGGCCTTCGATAAACCTTGCCATAGCGCAGTACCTCTGTTCGTTTTTCTATGGGCTTATTGTAGCATAGATCTTGCCGAAACTCAATACTTTGGCGGGTGCAATGTCGCAGGTTTTTCTTTCTGGTTTTGCATCTGCGAGGATCTGACCGGCACAGATGCAAAGATGCTGAACCCACCCTTGCCTGGATCGTAGCCATAGCGTCATGGCTTTTTGGAGCTATGGCGTTATGGAGTTATGGCGTTATGACGCTATGGAGTCATAACGCTAAAGAGCCATACCACCATAGAGCCATAGCCCCAAAGCGTTATGGAGATAAAGCATTACGCCGCCACGCCTCGGTTCGAAGAGACATGGCGGCGTTTTTGTAGATGGTGGAAACGGAAAGGTTTATTCTGCTGCGTCGTAGCTACACTGGATCTTAGCCAGCCGCCACATATTTGGCCTGCGTGGCATTTCGGTGAAGACGATTTGCGTAGGCTGGCTTTTTTTGACTTTTTTTCTCAGCTGATGGATGTCCTCCATAGAGTACCCCTTTATCGCTTCCAGATTCGCTTTTTTCACCGGGCAGTAATATTTCAGCGTGTACTGCAAGGTGAATTCCGTTATGGGGTTCGCTGCAATGTTGCTGATCAGTTGCTGTTCTTTTCTTATTGCCTGATGATACTCAATACCATTGGTTTTTGCTGTTTTCCTGTCAATAGCCGGACTGCACATGGCGAGAGCATCATGGTAACTTTGCAGGGTGCTTTTGTTGTGCTCGGCGGCGCAGAGCAGTGCATCGAAATAGGCTGTTTCACGGTACATCAGAGACAGGAGATGCTTATCAAAGTCAAAACTGTCGAATTCTTCTTTGGTTTCAGCAAAATATGTTCTGGATGGAATTGAACGAAGGTGATAAAAAACATACTGCCTGTTCAGAGATCTAATATCTTGATACCGGTTACTGATCATCTTGATGCTATGAGCGAAGTGTAATTTTTTGTATTCGTCTATAAGCCAAATGGTAAGAGCGGAAAAAACACAACTAGCCAGCATCGTCAGGATTATTTTCAGAAACATCTTGTGCAACCCCCTCTCTTTCGGCAGAGGGTACGGTAGAGCCATTGCCCAATGTCGCAGATTTTTCTTTCTGTTTGGTCATGCGGAACAGGATGAATGCCAGGACTGCACCGGCGGTCGTTGCGGAAATGATACAGCCCAGAGTGAAGGCTTTGTTGCGGTAGCGGAATTCGACGGTATGGCTGCCGGCTTCCAGGTGCAGGCCGATCATGCAGTTGCCGATCAGGACAGGTTCGGTCTTTTTCCCGTCCACATAGGCCGTCCAGTTGCCATCCTGCGGGATGGAGGTGTACATCAGACCGCCGTTGCCGGAGATGGTGCCGCAGACATAGGTGTTGGAAAAATCGGTAAGGGTCAGAACAGAGCCGGACAAGATCTCATACCCCTGCCGGAAGAGCTGTTCGTCCAGGATCGCTCCGGTGATCCGCACAAGCGTGGATTTGGTGTCTTCTTCGTTTTGTGCCGGACACGAAATGTCTACCCGGATCAGGTCGCCCTCCTCCACGGAGCCGATGGTAACGGTCTGCTGCTGTTCGTTGACTTTATCCCGGAATAGCTTCTGGCCATTGCGGTAAACGGTATAGGCGATGTCAGCAGAGAAACTGGTGAAGTGGAATGCCAGGATACCGGTATGCTCGGCAATGTAGGTGCAGGACAATGTTCCGCCGTCTTCTGTGTTGGTGCTCTTCGCAAAGACTTCACCGGAAATGTCCTTTGGTGTAATGGCCAGATCGTTGGTGCCGGAATAAGCCCAGGTGCTGGCATCGATGTTTGTCCAGACCTTCTCCTCCAGCCCGGTGGCGGCAGAGAACAGGTCATTCTGGAAGTCGAAGGAGCTACCGTTATCCGCTGCGAACAGAAGGTCGGTCATTGCTTCGCCTACCGTGAAGCCCAGCGGCAGGTAGGCATTGTTCTGGGAGAGGGTCAGTTCACCTTCCTGGGCTACTGTGTCAAAGAAGGGGTCATTACCAGCTGCGCCGTTGGTAGCGATCAGGTACTTGAGGTTCAAAAACAGGCTGGACACGGGACTTCCGTGGCCGTAGTAGGTGCGATTATTTTCTACGGAACAATCACCGCCCAGGGATAGGATGAAGTTAGTGCTATTGGCGTTGATGGTGCTGGAGAAGGCGGATATGCCGTTATATCCGTACAATGCGCTGTCATTGAATGTTGTCATAGGGGTGAACTCTGTGCGGTAGAAGAGGTCTTTTTCGTCATCGGTAGCCAGCAGTTTCGTGATTGCAGATGTGTAATATAGCGGCGTCGTTACCTCTTCTTTCAGATAGCCATAGTTTGCCAGGGAGAGCAGCGGTGTGATTGCAAGCTCCGTTAGTAGTAGCAGCACCAGGATGAAAGCCGCCACCCGCTGCCGGGTCTTGGGCTTCCCGGATGCTGCGCCATTTTCACTTTTCTGCGGGGGTATCTCTTCGGCTGCGCCGGGGTCGCCACCTTCACCGGTGGCCGGAATCGGTACGGCGATGCACTCGGCTTCGCCTTCCTGTGGCGGGGTCTGCGTGGGAACTGCGGTTTTCACTTTTCTGGCATAATGAGCGATGATGGCTGCGGCGGAGATGGCGAGGAAAATGAGGTTAAACCTCAACCAACTGTCGGTCAGGCTATTCCCCAGCAGGAGCAGGGCTGCGGTGATGCCGCCAGAGAGCAGGGTTTTCCATGGGGCGAGGGTTCTTATCTGCAACCACACTCGGTAAGCCATCAGGACAACTACAAAGCTGAATAGAAAGCTGAAACGAAATGGCAGCTGATTTGGAAAGTGGAATCCATGGAGTGCGTAATTGAGCTTATTGTCGATCATTCCCAAAAGGAAGAATAAGAGCAATGATGCAGAACATACTTTTTCCTTCCATGGGATATGGACAAAGAGGGACAGAAATGCAAGGAGAAGAATGATAGAACCGGAATAGACATTGGGCAGACCGTCCAGAACGGTAGGTGTCGTGCCGCAGAAGGCGTTACCCAGTACGGTGAAGATGCCTTTTATATACAGCGGGATAGTGCATATTACGGCGTGCAGCCATTTATCCAGAGCCAGAGGGCCATATATCTTGGCGTTGCGATAGTTTTTCCATAGTTCGTTTATTTGCGCCTGGTCTTCCTTCGGGATGATGTATTCGCAAATAATATTGGCGGCATAGCCATCTCCGGCAGCAAAGGTGTTTTGCAATACCCGATAGGCGGGGATCAGAATAAATGCGGAGATGCCCAGTGAAATCGTACTGTATAGAGCGATACGCATTAGCTTGTTCAGAAATGGCTTCGTCCCTTCCCAGCGACAGAAGGCATGGCACAGAAATAGAAGAAAAATGAATATGCAGACAAAAAAGCCAATGTAATAATTACAGATCAGGATGGCGGCGAGAATGATGGTATATAGCATCGGTTTCTCGTTTCGCAGTAGTTCAGCAAAACCAAGGATCGCCAGTGGCAACATTGCAAATCCGTCCAGCCACATCACATTGTAGCTATATCCCATTGCCCAGCCACAGAATGCGTAGGCACAGGAGAAAAACGCAATGGTATAGTTTTCGCCTTTATACAGTCTCTTTAAAAGCAGTGCCATGAATAGACTGCTGAGGCTGAGTTTGATGGGGGCTAACAGAAAGTAATAGGCAGAAGCAATGCCTTCTGGCATGAAAACAGATAACAAGTTGAGTGGAGATGCGGTATAGTATGCGATCAGCCCCCAATAGTCGATGCCAGTGCCCCAGCTCCATTGGAGACTTTCGCCATTTAGGAGTGCGTTGCGGAACTGTATGTAGAACGGATAATACTGGTGGTATGCATCCGCATGGAGATTGATGAATTGACCAAACGGCTTGAGTGATGCTATTGCCATGATGCTGGTATATAGCAGAAATGGGAGTGCAATGGATAGGAGTAGCGGGAATTGCCGTTTTAAGTCCTGTCGTTTCATGGGCTTTTCCTCCGGTGTTGTATGTTTTTGCCGTCAGGGCGTGGCGGCGTTTTGGTGTTTTGGCGCCATGGGGCTAAGTAGCTATGGAGTTAAGTAGCTATGGAGCTACGCAGGGGGCTTGTCTGTGCAGTCTCTCTTACGGAAAGTCTGGGAAGACGCATTTTTTTACGCTTATCGTTAAGCAGATTTTCGGGCGTGTCATGGTATATGGTTAGCGTTGCTTTGGTTAAGGACTGATGCAATTCAGTCAGCTCGGTATTGTGTAGCCGTATTAGGCACTGAGTATCGTGGGCGATGCAGTACATTTGCAGCGATGCGTATTCTATGTCGTAGGCTACGATCACGGCTGTCGGGTCTTCCGTCTGGAGTTTCGTTCTTCGATGCGTGATCGTGTTATGAAGTTCAGGCGTGATCTCTAAGTATGCGGTGATAACGGTAAGCTGTGGGTCAGCACCGAAACGAAAAGTGCCCGGCAGAAAAGTGAAGTGGGTGAACTGGTCGGTGCCGTTGGTAGTATGAAGCGTGATAAACTCTCTTTCTGGGTGTAGCGTATGTATTTGGTGGCATGAAACCGATTTTCAAAAGTGGGCGTTGCAATGTGGGTAGCTTCGCAGAAATTCGTATCTGCGGCGGGAAGAGCCATAGGTGGGCTTTCTGGAAGAGCTGGTGTGAGAAAACGAATGGCTGCGGTGGTAGACAGGGGCTTCGCTATTTCTCTTTTATGAGCGGTTATTGGCTCTGTGGGTAGCCGTGTGTGTGATGATCACAGGATGGTCTTTCCGGGGAATAGCTTTTGATACCAGGGGGCTTGCTCCGGGAAGCAGCAAATGTAGAAGTCCTGACCATCCAAGTGGTCTTCCAGAGCACGGTTTATTTTACCAATATCCATGGTGTAGCCCAGAAATACACGCTTGCCACGGTAGGTCAGTGGATACAGTCTGTTGATCTGGTATTGGAAGTCTGCGCTTCTGCGGATAAGACTGTTGCAGATAATGTCCTCTGTCTCTTCTGGGGAGTATTCCATAAGACACCACAAAAGGAAGGCACCAGAGTCGTTGACGGGAATAGCGTGAAATCCGGCGAAAGGTGCGTCGGTCAGGTATCTTGCCTGTAAGCCTTTTTCATGTCGCTTTTTGGTGCGAGCGAAAAGAGCGAGAAAATGGTGATAGCTGGAGCAGAAATAAAGGGCAAAATTGACGGCATCCGTATTGGGCATTTCCGGGTTGAGTGTTTTCATGTGGCGGATAGCCCGCTCGGTTTCGTCTTTAGCTTGTTTCTCTCTTTGAGCCTGCCATAAAAACCGTCCCACTTTACCATGATAGCAAAGATAATTTACCTTCTTTCCTATGGCTAAACCGAGGTGCGTTGAGTTGATTTTTTGCTGACTTCCGTGGGCGTTTTCTGCAAGAGAAATTGGTTCTTTATCATTCCAGTTTGGCAGTTCTGTTGTTCTATAAAAGGCTGGTGTATGGAGCCATGCTTCTTTGGCTTCTTTACTTTCGTCTGGGAACTGTTGATCGAATTGGTAATAGCCAGAATGACTTTTATACCAGTCGTTTAATGCACGATATGAAATGGCGGCGAGGGTATGTCCGTGTTTTTTGATATAGATCTGATAGGTCTTTTCGTCTGTAATTCCGTCGATGGAAAAGCCCGTATCATAGGGTCGTCGGTCAAGATATGTTAGATGTCCATTTGCTCGGAACATTGCTGTAATGTTGGAAAGTCGCCAGATAGTGTAAAGCTGGTTCGGGGAATATTTGGAGGTGTTGATTTTCGCTTCTTCTATGAACGGAAGTGCTCCGGTCAGTGGGGTCGTTGTGCCATCTAAGACGGATTCAAAAAGAAGGTCTCGAAAATGCTGCTGGTCTTGCTCGTCTGCTGAGAGCGCATATTCGTAGAGCATTTCACGGAAGTCTGCGGAAGCTTGAGAGGTGCTGCGAAAGTGTCCTTCTTTTAATTTTCCGTCATTGACCATTCTTGCAATCTGATCATTGCCGGCGTTATCAGGCGTGTCTGTCAGCACAACGAGTCCCGCTTTGGTTATAATGCGAAAGCTAAGCTTTGTAGTCGAAGTACCGCAAACATATTGTGCGTCTCTTACATAGTTTTTCTCAACAAGATACCTTGCTTGTGCGACGATGTTTTCTCTGCAATGCTTGCAGGCTGTTATTGTAGTTTCTGGATCGTCACCAAGGAGAAGGGTCGTTGCCGGCCTGTTGTTTTTTCCCACGATTGTGGTTGCCAGATGGCTGCAAAGCCCGTATGGAAGGTATGGTAAAAATCGGAGTTTTCGTTCAAGTTTCGATGTTGGCATTTGTTGGAGTGCTCCTTCCTTTTTTGGGGGTGTGTTTCGGACCCGGCAAAAGGTGCTTTCTTACGAAGTCCCATTTTTGGGGGTGTAACGCCTGGCGTGTAGGTGTCATAGGTGCTGTTTATTTCAAAGATAACGAGGAGTTTTTGATGATAAAAATTGGCGTAAATTTTTGCCAGAATTGCTTTTCGATTTTTAAAAAGTAATTCCGGGAAAATTCGGAATGTGTTTCCGGGAAATTTTATGGGTTTTGGGAGGACTGAACTGCTAAAATCATTTTTTCAAAATCCTGAAAAAACGGAACTTTTTCGTCTCTTGTACAGATGTGGATATAGGTGCCGGATCTGATGCTTTTGCTGGGAAGATTGTACATGGCGTAGCTGAAATTATCGTAGCTGTCTTTTGCGAAAAGTGCCATTGAAAGAATGTCTATGATCGGCTTATAGAGGTAGTTATCGACATCCAATATTCCCATAGGTTTGTCTGGTAAATAGACATGGATGAAATCGCAGTGCCATGAACGGAAGGGTGTCAGATCATGGCTATAAAGGAGCTGCCGGAGTTCTGTGATGCCAAGTGAACCTATGCTTTCACTTTTGTGGGGCAGTCGCTTCATCCATAAGATGATCCGTTCAGGAGTATCAAGTAGGATGCAAGGAAGCTGTTCGCAAGGATCACTTCCAATGTCCAATAGATACCCTTTGACGCCGGAAGGAAGCGGGTATTTTGAAGAGAGTTCATCTAGCTGGTCTTCCAGTTCGTGAATAGCCTCAGAAAGCACTTTTTTATATTGGCTTCTTTTTTGAGGAGTCATCCTGCAGGTTCTGTCACTTTCTGCTTGCATTGCGGTCGTGGCTTTAGTCAGCGCATCGATTGCGGTTTGGAGCGTAGCATTCATTTCCGTATTTGACGGATATTCACTATCTGTTCTATCCCAAATCGGGCGAACGGCTTCTGGAACTTTCGGGTATAGCTTAGCTAACTCTTTTTGGTAGTCGCTCTGAAATCCTTCGCTGTTGTGGACTGCAAAGGCGTGAAGCAGATCGTTCAACTCTGCTTGAGTTCGGTCGCCTGTTTTTGTCATAATAACCTCCTGTGGAGTTGTGGCCCTTTGGTGGCGTGGTGCCTTGACGCTTTGGGGCTATGGCGTTATGGCTCTTTGGAGTTATGGCGCTTTGTAGCTACGGCTCTTTGGAGCCATGGAGTTATGGCGCCGTGGAGCTATAACGCTATGGAGTCATAGCACCATAGAACCATGACTCCATAACGCTATTTTTTAGGGTTTATTTAGGAACGAACGATCTCCCATTCTTCTGCCAAAACACCTTCTGAAATTGAGTCGGGGTTGGGGAATTCAGACAGGGTATGTCCTTCTGCTGTGGACACTATGATCGTTCCAGATAGTTCGGAGACTTCGGTTTTGCCTGCGAATTTAGCACCGGCAAGCAGGCGGGTATCAACATCAAAATATAGAGTGACAGTAGCGGTCGTTAAGTCTGTAAGGAATTGCTGAGAACCAAAATAGCTGTCAATATTTGCATCACAAATGGCATTCCAGCTCATACGGGCTTTTTCAAGCTGTACTGAGATAACCCGGCGTTCGTCTGTTTTGTCTACCGGCAATACAGTAAAGAGTGGCACGGAGTCGTCATTGTAGATGCCCTTACCATCGGCACAGGATTGAAGCCAGATGGATAGCTGATCTGATGGTGTTGTTGCGGAAGCAGCTACCCACTTATTTCGCCACAGCTTTGCTTGAACTTCCTCCGAATAAACAGAATGACATTCCTGTTGGAATGCCATGTTGTATGCACCGACGGAAGCAAGGCCATCCCATTGTGTCATATCCCCAATATGCAGCACTTCGGTTTGGTAGGCAAACAGGATCTGTTCGTTCTGGCCGACGATACTGATCTTGTAATATCCAGACGATAAAGCATTGGCTTCCGCCAATGCCTTTTTTTCTTCACGATTGGCGTTGCATCCAGAGAGCAACGCTAATATAAAGAAAACGGCAATAGCAGAAGCCAATCTGGGTTTTAGATGAACCATGTCACCATGTAGACGATAAGAGCGATGGTGCCGCCCAGGCAACCGATACCCATTGCCAGATTTTTCTTGGGTGCTCGCTTAACCTTGTTCTTAAATTCCTTAAATGTCATTGTGGTTTCCTCCTGTTTTTATATTCCATCCGGCAGTGCCGGAAATGGTTCTTGAGTGCTATGCTCCTATAATACTGTTAGATGCAGCGTTAAAGGAGTATTGCCTTGTCATAGCGTGTCCCATTGGGATAATGACTTGTGCAAAGTCGGTCTTCGCCAATTCCTTACGGCATTGTAGCAGTTGCTTGCGGAATGTATTGAACTGTTCTGGATCACCGGAAAGCCCAAGTTCCAGAATTTTCAGCAGAGAAGAGGGTGCATAGGCTGGAGGTACTTTCAAAGTCTGGCTGGTATGTCCGCAATTCCATTGCAGAC
>CAZJCA010000068.1:0-8886 GCA_964544505.1 uncultured Oscillospiraceae bacterium | reverse complement strand
GATAACACCCCTTTGCTAGTTCCTCAAATAGCTTACCCTCAGCTATTCGAGCTTTTGGATATTATCTCATATCTCCAGTGAGGTTGCTAGGTGTGCGGTTATTAAGCGCTTACAAAATAGGTAACGCAAACACAAGAAACCACCAAGCTAACTTGGTGGTTTTTCTTTATGCCTCAATCGTTGACAAACATAATAATCTATGATAGGATAATCATGTTAAGATATACAATTATACGATATATAATGCCGATATAAAACTGAATGGAGGATGTAGTATGGCTTTATTTGGTTTTTGGAAGAAAAATGAGCCAAAGGTGAATACGAATCTCCTGGCAATCGTTCAATCCCTTGCGCGTAATGAGATTTTGATGAATGTTTGCAAAGTCAATTGCTCAATCGACGGATCTAAAATCGGCGGTAAACCATATCTCCCGTTTAACTTTCAATGGCCTGTTTTTTTCGACAGCGAAGAAGGGGTGACTCGTCCCTTGTCCTTTTTCTGTCAGATCGATTTAGAAGAAGTTGCAGCTTATGACAAAGATCATAAGCTACCGAGAACCGGAATGCTGTCATTTTTTTATGATTGTGCGGCCTTCCGCTGGGGCTTTGATCCGGAGGATAGGGACGCTGCCCAGGTGTTCTATTTTGAAAAAACGGAAGGGTTTGTTCCGACGGAACTGCCGGAAAATTTGCAGGAGGAATACCATATTCCGGAGATGCGGATTGGTTTTTCGGCAAGAAATTCCTATCCCAAGTATGAAGAGTTTTCTATTCACAGTGATTTGGACTGTGAATGGGAGGAATATGACCTTGTTCTGGAAAAGCTGGGTGTCGATTTAAACGAGGATCCTCAAGACCACAAGTTGCTGGGCTATGCGGATATCATTCAAGATGAAATGCTGTCCGAGTGTGAGCGTGTTTACCGGGGGATGTACTGTGGTGATGCAGAGAGTTATCAGCAGACATCCGAAGAGGAATGCGAAGATATCGCCGAAAAGGCAAAAGAATGGACGCTTCTGCTTCAGCTGAGTACCATCGAGACGGATGAATTTGAATGGATGTTTGGTGACTGCGGAATGCTGTATTTCTATATAAGACGGCAGGACCTGGAGGAAAAACGATTTGACAATTGCCGGTTTGCAATGCAGTGCGGATGAGAAAAGGAAACAGCGGCAGAGAACTGCCGCTGTTTTTGCTTGCGTTGAATCTATTACCGTGGTATAATAACCCCAGAAAGCGAGAGGAAAGCGAGAAAAGTATGCGAATTGGCAATTTGGAAATTGAAAATCCCCTGTTTCTTGGCCCTATGGCTGGGGTGACGGACTGGGCTTTTCGGGAGATCTGCGCCGAAATGGGTGCCGGTGTAACGGTGACGGAAATGGTGTCCTCCCGGGCTCTGGTGTATAAGGACAAGAAAAGTGCCGCACTTCTGGGACGGAATAAAAACTGCATTTGTGGTGCACAGATTTTTGGTAACGATCCAGCTATTATGGCGGAAGCTGCAGGACTTGCCTTGGAAATTTCCGGCTGTGATTTTATCGATATCAACATGGGCTGTCCCATGCCGAAAATTGCCAATTCCGGCGACGGCAGTGGCCTGATGCGCACCCCGGAATTGGCAGGGGAGATCGTCAGTGCCATTAAAAAGGCTGTGAATGTGCCGGTGACGGTGAAATGCCGCCTGGGGTGGGACAAGGGCAGTATCAATGTGCTGGAATTTACCAAGCGGATGGAGGATAATGGCGCAGATCTGATGGCTGTCCACGGCAGAACCCGGTCTATGCTCTATTCCGGCAACGCCGATTGGGACTATATTGCAAAAGTGAAACAGCAGCTTTCCATTCCTGTGATTGCCAATGGCGATGTGGTGGATGCTGCATCGGCGCTGCGTTGTTTAAAATGGACAGGGGCAGACGGGTTGATGATCGGCAGAGCTACCTTTGGTGATCCCTGGATCTTCACGGAAGTGAAGGCGGCAATGGAAGGCAAACCTATCCCGGAGCGGCCTGAGCTTGCCCAGCGGATGGCAGTTGCCCTGCGGCAAATTGAGCTTTCCTATGAGGACAAGGGAGAGAAGATCGCCTGTCTGGAAGCCAGAAAGCATTTGGCCTGGTATCTGCGTGGGGTTTCTCACAGCGCCTATTATAAAAATCAAATCTCTTCTGTTGCAACATTGGAAGATGTGCGCAAAATCGTTGCAGATATCGTTCGGGAGTTACAATAATTAACAGGCATGAATTTTTCGCCGCTTCGCATCCTAGCCTTATGAGGTGATGGGTGTGAAGTGGCGAATTTTAATATGCATTTTATTGGTCGCGGTGCTGACAGTGCCGGCACAGGGGGCAACCATCAAATGGGTTGATTTTCATGTACCTTATGAATCGTTAAAATATGCCATGGAGCAGGATATTTTGACCTTCGAGCAGGAAATGCACATCAGCTGGATCGATATTCTGGCTTTGGCGGCCTGCCGAACCGGGGGAAAATGTGGGCTGGCATCGGTAAAAAGGGCTACTACCGATTTGAAAACCTATCTGTTGCCCCAGGAATTGCTGGGAGATAATTACAAATATTATGAGTATTATCATCAAGCTTTTTCTGCTGCCTTGGGTGGTTTTTTGGGAAGTTTTTCCATTGAAAAAGAGGGACAGCAGGTGGCCTGTTATGGACTGAAAGCCTTTTCGCCCATTGCAGCCGGGTATGGATATAGCCACTGCGACGATTTTGGGGCAGGTCGCAGTTTTGGCTTTAAACGCAAGCACCTGGGAAATGACTTGATGGGCGGCCTTGGAACCCCCATCGTCGCTGTGGAAGGTGGTGTGGTGGAAGCCATGGGCTGGAACCGTTATGGTGGCTGGCGTGTGGGTATCCGCTCTTTTGACAGCAAGCGCTACTATTATTATGCACACCTGCAAAAAGATTACCCCTTTGCTGAGGGGTTACAGGTGGGTGATTTGGTACAGGCCGGGGATTTGATTGGTTTTATGGGGCGTAGCGGCTATTCAGACAAGGAGAATGTAAACAATATCGAAACAGTGCATCTGCATTTTGGGATGGAATTGGTGTTTGACGAGAGCCAGAAGGAGTGTAACTCGGAAATTTGGATCAATGTATACGACATTGTGCGCCTGTTGAGCGCCCATCGAGCCAGCTATCGGAAGGCAGATGGAACATGGGAGCGAGTCTATCCTTTTCAGGACTTGGATGTGGAGGAATTTGTGCCGATCAAATAAGAAAATCGCCTTCCAATGGAAGGCGATTTTTGATCATGGAGTTGCGACATCTACGACAGTCAGCAGCGTTTCTTCTACCCGAAAGCGAATTTCAAAGCCGGCAAAGGTAAAGCCATAAATGCGTTCAGCATCTTTTTGATAGCTGGGACGGGGATCGTGCGCCAAAATTCCCACCACAGCAGCCTGCTTGGCTTGGGGCAGTTTTTGAAGTAATTCTGCTGGGAAGTTGACTTCTAAAATTTCGCCTTCTGTGCCGCCAGTGAAGCCGTTCAGAGCATCGGGGTGACAGTCGGCGTAGGGAATATAGGGCTTGATATCAAAAATGGGGGTACCATCCATCAGATCGGCACCGCCCACATGGATGACCATGCCAAATTCAGCAGTTTCCTCCAGCCCCAGAAATTTCACACAGGAAAGGCCTAAACTGTTGGGGCGAAAGGGGGAACGGGTGGCGAACACACCCATTCGTGTATTGCCGCCCAGCCGAGGGGGACGGACGGTGGGGGACCAGTCGGTGCGAACGGCTTTACTGAACTGCCAGATCAGCCACAGATGTGAAAACCCGTCCATGCCACGCAGGGCGTCGCTGTTGCGGTATTCCGGCTCAAAGACAATGGTGGAGCGCAGTTCTTCCACAATGCCGCTTTGCCGGGGAATGCCGAATTTGCTGGCAAAGTCGCTGTGCATTCGGGCAATGGGGGTGATTTTGATTTCTTCCATATTATGCCCGTGCCTTTCTGAAGCAGAAGGTGATCGCAAAGATCAAAGCCAGCACCAGAGAGATTGCTGCACCGGCAGATGCGCCCAGGAAGAAGGAGGCCAGCAAGCCAGCCAGCCCTGCAAACAGGGCAAAGAGCACCGAGAACAGATGATACTGCTTCAAATTTTTCGCCACATTACGAGCAGCTGCCGCAGGAAGCACCAGCAGAGAATTGAGGATCATCAAGCCTACGCTGGAAATGGTCAATGTCACCACCACGGCGATGACAGTAGTGAAAATGGTCTGTGCCCAATGTACCGGGATTCCACGGGAAGAGGCCAGCTGGGGATGGACGGAGCTGAGGGTCAGCTTGTTGGAATAGAGCACCCAGAATACCAGCACGCCCACCAGTACCAGAGCCAGCGCACCAATCTCCGCCGTGGAGATGGAGAGGATATCGCCGATGAGGTACTTGTTGTACTTGGTGAAGCTGTCGCCTCCCAAGGTGGCGATAAAGATGCCTAAGGCAACGGCAGCGCTGGAAAACACGCCGATCAGCGTGTCAGCGGCCTGGTTGCTGCGGTGACGGACATAAGAAAACAGAAGGGAAAAGACAACGCTGAATGCAACAGCCACCCATAGCGGCGCTGCCACGCCGCAGATACAGCCAATGGCAATGCCTGTGAAAGCGGAATGACCCAAAGCATCGGAGAAGAAACTCATGCGACCGGTGACGATCATGGTGGAAAGCAGACCAAACAGGGGACCCATGATCAAAATGGCGAAGAAAGCATTACGCATGAACTGATAGCTGAAAATATCCATAATACTCATCATTCAGCGCCTCCTGTCATGCGAAAGATCTGCTTAAATTCCTGGGAAGAGAGAACATCCTGAGGACTGCCCAACTTGACGATACGATGGTCAACAAGAGCGACCTGGTTGGCATAGCGAGGGAGCATGGTAAAATCGTGGGTGGTCATCAGAATGGACAGGTCATAGGTATGGCGGATTTCATCCAGCATATCCATCAGCCCCGTCTGTCCTTCCACATCCACGCCGGACAAAGGCTCGTCCAAAATCAAAATGTTGGGGATGGGCTCCAGTGCCAGTGCCAGCAGCACGCGCTGTAATTCACCGCCGGAAAGGGTGCCTACACGCTTATCGATCAGATCTGTACCGTGGACACGGTCAAGACATTCCAAAATCTTTTCCCTGTCTTTTTTGGCAATGCCCAGAAAAGCCGGACGGCGGCTGTGGCAGCAGGCGAACAGGTCGGCAACCGAAATGGGATCACCGGGATCGAAAGTGGGGCTTTGAGGCACATAGCCGATCGTCATTTTTCTGCCCCGGCTGCCGGGACAGGAGAAAGCGATGACGCCGTCGTACTCCCGTTGCCCCAAAATGGCTTTGATCAGGGTGCTTTTGCCGGCGCCATTGGGGCCGATCAGTGCCACCAGTTGACCGCAGTGGACATGCATATTAACATTGGAAAGGATTTGGTCGTTTCCGATTTTCACCGACAAATTCTGCACCCGCAGGCAGCAAGAATCGCCGCATTTTCCGCCGTGGATCGTTGGTTTCATCCCAGCGCCTCCTTCAGTGTGTTGATATTTTGATACATTTTGTCGAAGTAGTTGCCATCGCCCATGCACATATCCAGGGTGAACACTTTTGCCCCGGTCTCGGCGGAAATGATGCCGGATGCGGAGGGACTGCCGTTGGTTTCATTGAAAACCGCAGGCAGGTTATGACGGCGCACTTCCTCAATGAGTTCAATCAGCTCTTTGGCAGAAGCTTCGCTCCCGGACTCTTCCTCTACCGCTGCCAGAATGGTCAGGTCAAAGGCCTGTGCCAGATAGGCAAAGCCGTCGTGGAAGGTGATCAGTTCCCGACAGGAAAGCTCTTTTAGTGTTTGTTCACCATAGGTCTTCAGCTTTTCCAAATCAGAAACAACGGTGGTCAAATTCTTCTGAAAAACATCTTTGTGGGCAGGGAACTGTGCCATCAGTCCACTGCAAATGTTCTGTGCCATGGTTTTTGCATTTTCAGGGGAGAGCCAGATGTGGGCATCGGCGTCGTGATGGTGACCAGCGTGATCATGGTCGTGATCCTGTTCACATTCAATCAGCGCTACACCTTTGGATGCATCCAGCAGGTAATTACAGCGAAGCAGAATATCCGACTGAAATTCTTCCAGTCCTGCACCGGACATGATGACCATCTGAGCATTTTCCAGATTTTTCATTTGAGCGGTGGAAAGGGAATAGTCGTGCAGGCATGACACATTTTCGCTGATCAAAAGCCCTACTTCCAGGGATGTACCCTGGCATAGGGCGGTGGTCAGGTCATAGACCGGCCGTGTAGTGGCTAAAATGGGGGCGGCTTCTTTTGACGGAGCGCAACCACAGGTAGCCACCACCAAAAGAGCAACCAATAATAGACAGAGTTTTCTCATATATCGTCACCTTATTGTGTATATATTCTTTATTATACCATGTTTGTCAATGATTTTGTCTGTCAACCGGCGGTTGCTGGATAAAAAACTTTCTTTTACAGGGTTTTCCTCTTGAACTTTTCTTTTGCAGGGGGTATAATATTCTATTGTATTTATGTTCAGAAAGAGAGGCGCATTTATGAAGCGCAATCGCCAGGATATGCTCAATGGGCCATTGTTTCCCAGCATCGTATCATATACCATACCGATTATCTTGACAGGTTTGCTGCAGCTGCTGTTTAATGCGGCAGATCTGGTCGTTGTGGGAACCAAGGGAGATATTTACCTGTCTGCCGTTGGTGCAACCAACGCTATTACGAACCTGATCGTCAATTTGTTTATCGGACTTTCCGCCGGTGCCGGTGTTACGCTGGCCCACGCCATTGGCTGCAAGGATGATGAAGCCATCCATCGTACTGTACATACGGCCTTACCCACGGCACTGATCGGCGGCGTACTGCTGACGGTCGTCGGTGTTTTATTTGCAGAGACATTTCTTGTTTGGATGAAAACCCCGGAGGATGTTTTGCTGTATTCCACCTTGTATATGCAGATTTATTTCGGTGGCATGGTTTTTAACATGATCTACAATTTCTGCGGTGCTCTGCTGCGTGCAGCAGGGGATACCAAAGGGCCTCTGATCTATTTGTCCATTGCCGGTGTGTGCAATGTGGTGTTGAATTTAATTTTTGTTCTGGGATTTGGCATGACGGTGGATGGTGTTGCACTGGCAACGATCATTTCTCAGGCAATTTCGGCAGTTCTTGTGGTGTGGGCGCTGATGCGCCGCAGGGATGCGGTGAAGCTGCATCTGAACAAAATGCACATTTATAAAGCACAGATCGGCAAAATTACCCGGCTGGGTCTGCCGGCAGGCATTCAGGGTTCTCTGTTTTCCATCTCCAATGTCATGATCCAGTCTTCTGTCAATTCCTTCGGCAAGGTGTTTATGGCTGGTAATACTGCTGCCGGAAGCATTGAAGGTTTCCTGTATGTGGCAATGAACGCTTTCCATCAGACAGCCATTAACTTTACCGGTCAGAATATGGGCGCAGGACAATATAAAAGAGTCCGCAAGACCATGGAGATCTGCCTTGGCTGTGTCACGGTGCTGGGCATTGCACTGGGTGTCGGTGTTTACCTGCTTCGTGAACCGCTGCTGCGTATTTACATTACGGATTCTCCCACAGCAGCAGAAGCCATTGCTGCAGGTGCCGAGCGGATGCTGTACTTGTGTATCCCATACTTCCTGCTGGGCATTATGGATGTGACCACTGGTGTGCTCCGTGGTTTGGGCAGTTCCGTGACCCCTATGATCATTTCTATTCTGGGTGTATGCGGTATCCGCATTGGCTGGATCTACACCGTGTTTGCCAATGATCCGACTCCCGGTACTTTGTTTATTTCCTATCCGATTTCCTGGATCGTGACATTTGCCTTCGAGTTTGTGGCATTTGTCATTATCTACCGCCGTCAGGTAAAGCGGAAAAATCAACTGCAAAGTGCTTAAAAAATTCCCGTGGTTACAAACCACGGGAATTTTTGTCATTTGTAAGTGGCAACGCTTTGGCGAATCAGCGCACGGCGCAGCCGTGCTTCTGCCAGTCGCAGATCAGCATCGCTGGACTGATTATTATCCAGAACGGATTTTGCCTTCTGTGCAGAGCGATTTGCTCGTTCAAGATCAATTTCGTCGGCCCACTCAAAGGTAGTACAGACGATGGTAGCAGCGCCGTCGATCACACTGACCATGCCGCCGATACAAGCGCCGTGACGGGTATCGTCTTCCATGACAACGGTGGCACGACCCATACCCAAGGGGGCAACACAGTTCATGTGCCGCGCAAGAATGCCCATTTCACCGGTGGTGGTGCGGACATTCAGCTGACGCACCTGACCTTCAAACTTGTTGCCATCGGGGCAGACGATTTTAAGAGGGAAGGTGGCCATGATCAGGCCTCCTTTGCAGCATTATAGGCGGAAACCACATCGTCGATGCTGCCCTTAAACAGGAAAAAGGACTCGGGGATATGGTCATGCTTGCCCTCGATGATCTCCTTGAAGGAGCGGATGGTATCTTTCAGAGGAACATACTTGCCTTCATAGCCGGTGAACTGTTCGGCAACAGAGAAGGGCTGGCTGAGGAAACGCTGGACTTTACGGGCACGGTTGACCGTGATCTTGTCCTCTTCGCTCAGCTCGTCCATGCCCATGATGGCGATGATGTCCTGCAATTCTTTGTAACGCTGCAAGATTCGCTGGACAGCACGGGCGGTTTCGTAGTGCTCTTTGCCCAGAACCTCAGGGGAGAGGATCCGGGAGGTGGAGTCCAGAGGGTCAACAGCAGGATAGATGCCCAGAGAAGCGATGCTACGATCCAAAACCGTGGTAGCATCCAGGTGAGCAAAGGTGGTGGCAGGGGCAGGGTCGGTCAAGTCGTCCGCAGGCACATAAAC
>CAZJCA010000067.1:0-8934 GCA_964544505.1 uncultured Oscillospiraceae bacterium | reverse complement strand
CCACCGTGCCATACCGGGTCTCATAAGGACGGCTTTTGATATACTGAAAGCCGCATTTTTCGATCACCCGGGCAGATTGCCTGTTCCATTCAAAGTGACCAACCAGAATGAAATCCAGTTTTACCCTTTCAAACAGGTAGCGGATCACCGCCTTCACCGCTTCCGGCATCAGTCCCTGCCCCCAATAGTCTTTGGACAGTACATAGCCGATCTCCCGACCGGAAAGATTGGAAAGCTCCGGATAATGTTCTTCGCTGTACTGCTCAATCCCCAGAGAACCGATGACTTTCCCCTGATATTCCAGAGCGAACGTTTTCTTCCCGTCAATGAAGTGACCAAGGATACGCCGGGACTCCTCCAAATCCTTGTGGGGCAGAAAACCGGCCATCTGCCCCACACCATCCACGCTGGCGTAATTGTAAAAATCCTGCAAGTCTGTTTCTCTCCAGGGGCGCAGAAGCAGCCGGTCTGTTTTCAGCGTAACGGTGCTAATGTCGATTTGTGCATTCATCTTTTCTTCCTCCTAAAAATAAAAAAGCAGTGCAGGAAAAACTTTTGTTTCAGCCTGCACTGCATTCGTTTTTGTGAAAATCTTTGTCAGATCATCCGAAAAAGCGTATGACAATGTAAGCCCGATGCATTGCATTACCGGACTGATTATTATTTACATTGCAGCAAAAAGCGAACATTGTCACACCTCCTTTTTGGGCTATTATACTCTGCATTACTGGAATGTCAAGCTTTTTGTAAAAAGTTGCAAAATCATTTGCATCTTTTGGTCACATTATCCTTTGCAAGTTGTACTGTTCTTGCAAATGTAGTGCCCGTTCCATTTTCATAATTGAAGGAGCACCTTCATCACTAGGGTCCAATGCCAGGTAGAAGATCAATTTTGGCGATTTAATTTCCAGCTGAGATATTTTCTCCAATTTTAGAATAATGTGGTAGAAATTCATATCGCCTGTTTGCCAATATAACCTCATTATTTTAGAGATCAGTAGTGGGCAAATAGATATACTTTCAAACGCACTTAGTAAATCCCATTTGTTTGCTTTTTCAATTTTGTAAATCGTATCGATTCCTAAAAAGACCTTCTTTTGTTGTGTATTTTTCAATAGTTGCTCTAACTTTTCATCCCATTTCAGTTCCGCTAACGGATGCTTTATCGCTTCAATGTTTAGCGGCATCTCATTTCTGTAACAATCAATCAATTTACGCAATTGTGCCATTTTTTGAGCCTTCTGCGGCGAGTGAGAAAAATAACTTTCATAAACGGTAAGGTGCTGATGCGCCTTTTGGAAATCCAGTAAATGCAAATAAGAAACCGCCAAATAAAAATCCAATATAGGATCAGCACTTGTTTCTCGCATTTGCTCATAAATCGGGATAACTTGGTCATAGAACCCGAGTGCAAAAAGCACATCACTCTGCATTACTAATTTGATATCGTCCGGCAAGTGATATTTCTCCGTAGCAATTTTATATAGTTTTCCTGCATCCGCAGCCTTTTTGTGCTGCATCAAAATAGTATGTATGGCAAAAAAGAACCTTGCCGGATCCTGTTGAATTACATTTGGTTCTTCATTTATAAAAAACATAAATGCATCCGTTGCCTTGACCCGCTCGCCAGTAGATAACCGATACTGTGCAAGCAATTCCAAGTGATCGAAATCCCGAAATTGCTTCATTTGTTTTTCCAAATAATCATCAATTTCCTCTGTTTTTCCAAGCATCTGTAGATACTTTACATAATGCCAATCAGCTTGAGCCTGATCCGATCTGGTCGGAACATTTCCTGTCGGATTCATATATGAATACATCAAATGATTTACTGCATTGATGGAACCGAAAATACGAAAATCGTCATCAATTGCAGTAGTCTTTCTCTT
Source organism: uncultured Oscillospiraceae bacterium (assembly GCA_964544505.1). Lineage (GTDB taxonomy): Bacteria > Bacillota > Clostridia > Oscillospirales > Oscillospiraceae > Faecousia. Next base: position 7,045 of record CAZJCA010000067.1, on the reverse strand, counting down.
AACTGCCGAATAACCAGGATAAGCGCCTTCCGGGCACTCAAGGAATTGCTCCAAGCTGATAATCTCCGTAATATCCGACAAATCGCCCACAAAAAACACAAATGGCTGATCCATCAGCGCACTCCGCAAAAGGCACAATCTCCATTCACTCTGATACTCGTATTTCAGTCCTTTGTGAAAAGCAGATCGTGTTCCCGGCCCATCCGCATTACTCCAAGTATCGCTATAAGTAATCCCACCAAATATTCCATATTCAATTTCATGTGCATGAACACCTTTCTCAACGGCTGCTGCTAGACGGTCCAGAAACCGATCTGTATCTTTAATTCGGACAACGACCTTGTTACTGTCACCTTGGTCATTAAACTTTCGCAGTTCGTCCGCTGGACACTCTACAATTTTCTGTTCATCATCAATAAGTAGTCTATATAAGCAAAACAGATTGTTGAAACCATAATAGTCACTGATCAATGAAACATTTCCTACTATCGCCTCTGTCAAGTCTTCATCAAAATCAATGCCATACTGCTTTAACTGATCTTTTCGTATTGAACCACAAATTCCCTCTAACGGATCTCCCTGAGCAGCATTGCTTTCTATCTTCCTAAAAAAGTTGAGGGTGTTCATATATAGTTTTCCTGCTATAAAGTCATCAACATATTCTTTACTTAGTATTTTATAAAGTTCATAGCGCATTTATATGCCTCCGCTTCCATTTTTGTATCTATATCATATCACAGCAAATCACCAAAGGACAATATATTCATACGCATTAACGCAGATTTTACCAGCTTGCGGTCACCCTTTCCATAAGACCTTTCGGCAGCTATCGCAGATACCTCCTGGTAATAACCGGCAGAACAAGTAAGCAAATCAAAGTTCTACTGATGGCCCAGCAAAACCACATTGAAAAGCAGCTTAGTCATCCTGATTTCATTTGCAGTAAAACAAGAAAAGACGATAGCAAAAGCCATCGTCTTTTCTGTTTGGTCAATTTTTCTCTGCCCGAGCCAAAGCCAGCTGGAAGTCCTTGGTATCGGTAAAAATTTCCTTCTTGTAGGGGTTCTTCTTTTGCTCCACAGACCGCTTGATGATCAGCGCCAGTGCCAGCACATTGATGGCCAAAGACACAATGGAGATCACGCCCTGAGGCACCGGATTGACCGCCGTAGGCCGGACGGCAGCGTTCATAAAGCCATCAGCATACAGCACCGGGATGGTGGTGAACACGCTCGCATCCTGGAACAGGGGGAACACCTGAGCGAACATACACCACAGAGCCAGCGTATTGGCACGGTTCTGGATCCAGCCGCCCTTGTTCCACAGTGCATTAGCCACCGTCGGTGCCAGCAGCAGAGCCACACCGCAGAACCAGGAGTGGGTGGGCAGGTTCAGATAAGTGTACTGGAAATTCCACACATCGTATGCAAGGATATACAGCCAGGTCATGTCCGGCCAGAGCATATCCTTCTTATCCTTGGAAGCGTAGATGCCCCACCATCCGGTCATGCAAAAGATGTTGATGATGCCGGCAATACCGTTGAGCCAGTTCCACCAGCCACCGTACAGCCACACATTTTCGCTGGACAGCCACCAGCCGTCCACCGACTGTGCGCCCTTGATAGCAGACTCGAAATCGCTGGCTACCGCAATCAGGATGTTCGCCGCCACAATGACGAAGGGAAAGACTTTGAACCACTCTGTCTTTCCGATGGACCACTTATACTTGAGCATCATAAAGCCGATGCAGCCTGCTGTAGCCGCATAGAGCTTGGCATAATGGAACCAGCTGTTCATATACAGGTAGGTGGGGTTCGTCAGCGCCCAATCTGCGCCCATAGCCGCACCCACATAGATGGAAATAAAGTAGATGGTCAATCCCGCAGGCAACACCAGGAAACAGGCGATGCCGCCCCACTTGGATCGACGGGCAATTTCATTGGCTAGGATCAGTCCCGTAAACACCATCAGCCAGCCCAGCAGCTGATAGACCGCATTGTCGCCGTAAATCTGAAACAGCATAATGATAACCTCCTAAACAACCTCAATTTCTTTGATATTCAATTCATTTCCTCGCAAGAGCCATGTCTTTTCACTGCCGCAGTAAGGGCAGATCTTTCCATGGGCAACGGTCTCGTACTCCTGCCGGCAACTGTCGCACCAGGTTGCCGCTTTGAGAATGTCGATCTTCATTTCACAATCGATCATCAGCGGTTTTTTCTGAACAGCCCATTTCCAGCAGTCGGTCAGGTAGTGGGGGATCACCGTAGAGACCTCCCCCACTTCCACCGTTACGCTCTGGATCTTCTCCACATCATTTTCACCGGCTACCTTTTCCAGCGAATCGATGATATGGAATACCACACCCAGCTCGTGCATATTACTGCTCCTTCTTCCGGGAGAACTTGATCTTCAGTGCCTGCTTGGCACCGTTGCCCAGCACATAGGGCAGCTTCTTTTCACTGGGGATCATAGTAGAGCATTCGGGGCGTTCCCTGTGGAGCTTGATGGCGCCAAATTCGCACTTGGTGGTGCACACGCCACAGCCGATGCACTTGTTGGGATCAACGAAGGATGCGCCGCAGCCTAAGCATCTTGCAGTCTCCGCTTTGACCTGCTCTTCAGTGAAGGGCAGCTTTGCATCCCGGAAGGAAGTCTTATGATCAATGTCCTTGCGCTTGCCGGGGATCTGACGAGAGCCGTTGTCGTATTGCTCCACACGGATGTTTGCCTTATCCAGAGCCACAAATCCACGGCGATTTCTGCCGATGGTCAGGCTGGAATGAGGCTGCACGAACCGGTGAATGGAAATGGCACCTTCCCGTCCGGCAGCGATGGCATCGATGGCGAACTTGGGGCCGGTGTACACATCGCCACCCACAAAGATATCGGGCTCGCCCGTCTGATAGGTCACGGAATCTGCCACAGCACCGTTACCACGACCCAGCTCCACCTTGGAACCTGCCAGCAGGTCGCCCCACAGAATGGCCTGACCGATGGACAGGAACACACGCTCGCAGGGAACGGTCTTGGTGTCGTTTTCATCATAGGTGGGTGCAAAGCGACCATTTTCGTCCCACACGCTGACACAGCGCTTAAAGACAATGCCAGTGACCTTGCCATTTTCCGTCAGGATCTCCTTGGGACCCCAGCCGCAGTTGAGGGTCACATTTTCTTCCAGTGCTTCCTGGATCTCTTCCTCGGAAGCAGGCATTTTCTCTCTGGGCTCCAGGCAGAACATGGATACGGCTTCTGCGCCGCAGCGAGTGGCACTGCGAGCCACATCGATAGCCACATTGCCGCCGCCGACCACTACTGCTCTGCCGGAAACAGGATAATTCTCATTGCCGCCGACGGTGCGCAGGAAGTCCACAGCGGTCATAACGCCTTCGGCGTCCTCACCGGGAATACCGGCCTTGCGACCACCCTGACAGCCGATGGCAATGTAGAAGGCCTTAAAGCCCTGCTCTCTCAGCTGATCCAGGGTCACATCCTTGCCCACTTCCACACCGCAGCGGATCTCCACGCCCATGGCCTTGATGATCTCGATTTCCGCATCGATCACATCCTTCTCCAGCTTGAAGCTGGGGATGCCGTAGCGCAGCATACCGCCGGGACGCTCATTCTTTTCAAAGATCACAGGGCTATAACCCTTTTCTGCCAGATAGAAAGCGCAGCTCAGGCCTGCAGGGCCAGCGCCGATGATGGCGATCTTCTGGTCAAAGTGACCATCCAGCGAGGGCACCACCTTCTTGGGGACGAACCGGGTCTCGGCATTCAGATCCTGCTGGGCAATAAATTTCTTCACTTCATCAATGGCGATGGCCTCATCGATGGTACCACGAGTACAGGCATCCTCACAGCGGCGGTTACAGATCCGACCGCAGATAGCAGGCAGGGGGTTGTCTTTCTTAATGAGGGCCAGTGCCCCGGTATAGCGTCCCTGGGCTGCCATCTTCAGATAGCCCTGGACAGCAATATGGGCAGGACAGGCAGTCTTGCAGGGGGCAGTACCGGTCTCGTAGCAGTTGATGCGGTTGTTGTCCCGGTAGTTTTCATCCCACATATGGGGGCCCCACTTCTGCTCGCTGGGCAGAGGATGCTTGGGATACTGGATCTGCTTGCCATCCTTGGTGCACAGCTTCTGACCCAGTTTCACAGCGCCTGCAGGACACACTTCCACGCACTTGCCGCAGGCCACGCAGTCATCCTTCTCCACCCGGGCAACATAAGCGCTGCGGGACAGGTTGGGGGTATTGAACAGCTGGGAAGTCCGCAGGGCATAGCAGACATTGACATTACAGTTACAGATGGCGAAGATCTTGTTTTCTCCGTCGATATTGGTGATCTGGTGGACGAAGCCGTTTTCCTCTGCCTGACGGAAGATATCCAACGCCTCTTCCTTGGTGATGTAGCGCCCCCCCTTACCGGTCTCCACCACATAGTCAGCCATGTCGCCCACAGCCACACACCAGCCCTCGGGATCGTCGGCGCAGCCTTCGTCATAGGTCTGACGGGATTTCCGGCAGGAGCAGGGAGAAGCGGCGTACTTGCCTTCGTACTTATCCAGCCAATGGGAAATATGTTCCACGGAAATGGACTGATTTTCCGTTTCGATGGCCTTTTCCACGGGGATCACATGCATACCAATGCCTGCACCTCCGGGAGGCACCATGGGGGTGACCTTTTCCAGGGGCAGACGGCTCATCCGTTCAAAGAAGCGACCCATCTCCGGGTACTTCTTCAAGATGGTGTCGTTCATGTTGGTGAATTCAGCGCTACCGGGAACGAACATAGGAAGCACCCACTGCTTGGTACGGGTGGGGTTTTCCCAGTTATATTCCAAAATGCCGCAGAAGGACATTTCGTCCAGCAGCTTCAAAAGGGTCTGCTCGTCCTTACCGGTAAGCTTTTTCAGCTGCTCCAGGGTCTTGGGCTGACGAACACCCATTTTTAAAGCCACCGCTGCCTGCTCGTCGGTCAGCAGCAGGGAAAGTCCCCAGTATTCCGGGTCGTATTTTGTCAGTTTCTGCAGACCCAGTTTCACAGGAATGCGGTTGGTGATCATCTTGCCCAGCTGCAAAATGATCTCTCTGGGTTCTTCCTGCTCCACAAAGTCAGGAACGAACCCTGCAAGGTAATCTGCCATGGTTATTCTCCTTTCTTCCATTCCAAAACTTCCCCTCTGAGCCACTGCGCCACAGCTTCACAGCCCTGGCCTGTTTTGGCGCTGATGGGAAAAATTTTCGCATTGGGGTTTCGCATACGGATGTACTGGGTGCACTTTTCCATATCGAAATCAAAATAGGGTGCCACATCGATCTTATTGATCAGCACCACATCACACACCTGGAACATCAATGGGTATTTGAGTGGCTTGTCGTGTCCCTCCGGCACAGAGAGAATGGCCATATTCTTCACCGCGCCGGTGTCGAACTCTGCCGGGCAAACCAGATTGCCCACATTTTCCAGAACCACCAGGTCCATGTCCCCCACTTCCAAGCCTTCCAGCCCCTGCCGGGTCATGCCCGCATCCAGATGACACATACCGCCGGTATGGAGCTGGATGGCTTTGGCCCCGGTGGCTGCAATGGTGTGGGCATCCACATCGGAGTCAATGTCCGCTTCCATGACGCCGATCTTCATATCCTCTTTCAGCTGTCCGATGAGCCGGGTCAAGGTCGTAGTCTTGCCGGATCCGGGGGAAGACATCAGATTCAGCAAATAGATGCCTTTTTCCTTCAGCTCCCGGCGAAGCAGATCCGCCTGGGCATCGTTATTGGCAAAAACGCTCTGCTTGATCTCCAGGACTCTTACCTTTTGCAAATGTAACGCCCCTTTCTGGTTATACCAGTTTTTATTTTGTTGATTTCAGTTTACAACGGATTGCAGAAAATGTCAATATTCTCCGGATTTTTCTATGTTTTACCCCATTTTACCCCTTGTAATTTAGCCAATTCTATGGTAAAATTCCATTCTGGTATGTGGTATGACCAATACATTGTTGTAAGGAGGCACCCATGGAATTTGAACAGCTTTACGCCCCCAGTCTGAAAGAGCTTTTTGTCAAGAAGCTGCAGGGCTTGATTTTATCCGGAGAACTGCCCATGGGGCAGAAACTCCCTTCCGAACGGGAGCTTTGTCAGCAGATGGGCGTCAGCCGAGCGGTGGTCAATGGTGGCATTACGGAACTTGCCCGGCAGGGCTTTTTGGAGGTGCGCCCCCGGCAGGGCGCTTATGTTTCCGACTATCGGCGCAACGGCAGCATGGAAACTCTCATGGCCATTATGGACTACAACGGCGGCACACTGGGCAAAGAGGAGATCCGCTCCATTCTGGAAGTGCGTTGGGGCTTGGAACAAATGGCGCTGAACCGATGCATCGATAACGCCAGCGATGAAGCGCTGCGCAGTCTGGGGCAGTATGTGGATGCCCTGGGACAGCACCCCTCCCCTGCCCAGGCGGCGGAGATCGCTTTTGCCTTCCACCACGAGATGACCATCATCGGCGGCAACCATATTTTGCCCCTGATCTACACCTCTTTCAAAGTGCCCTGTCAGGCTCTTTGGGTCCGTTTCTGCAAAAAATACAGCGTGGAAGCTCTGCACCGCAATGTCAGTGCCCTTTATCAGCACCTGCTGGATCGGGATAAGGAAGGCGCTAAGCATTGGAGTAACTTCTATCTGGAAGACGCCATTCAGGGCAGCCGCCAGATCTACAATGCCTGACCCATTTTAAGAAAACACAGCCGTCGGTCAACGCCGACGGCTGTGTGTCCACTCGCCGCACCCCCAAAGGCAACTGCGCAAATAATTGGCAATGTACTGAGTATGTAAATTTCGGCTTTGCCGCCAATAGGAAAGCCGTGAGCGATGCGACAATCGTTCACGGCTTTATCTGGATTTCTGTCTCAATTCTGCTGTTGCGAGATGATCTTATCACTCTTTGCCCGGTTACATTTCCAGCAAAGCGTTTGTAGATTATTCTCCACAGGGTGAATTATACTATCAAGTGCAACATTAGAAAAAAATAGAAGAAGTTCATA
>CAZJCA010000066.1:0-9058 GCA_964544505.1 uncultured Oscillospiraceae bacterium | reverse complement strand
TTTCTATCCCTGTCTGGGCTGATCCAGACGGGGATTTTTTGTATCAAAATAAACGGTCGTGAAAAAATTTTTCGAGTAATTTTTTGATTGAGATCTTCACAGGCTCAAAGTGGAGAATGTTCAGTATTTATGGGACTTTTTGGCACATTTATTGGAGGTACTATATATGGTGGGATGCCTTCTAAGTGCCCCTAAATATGGGGTTTGTCAAAAAATAATTGTTGACAGATTTTGGATTTGCGATAATATTGGAGTATAACAACAAAAAAGTGCGGAAAGCGCACGAAATGGTAGTAGCTATGCGTAGTGTTTCGGTTAAGGAGTTGATAGTGTGAATAATAGCTACATTAAGGAGTTCAAGAATAGTTTCCCCGAAATTCATAGACCCTTTACGGAGGAACAGCTGGCCCGGTTCGAGGCGAACTGTGCTTTGCAGCCTCAGACGATCTATATCGCAAAGTCTAATAAGGCACAGGAACTGGAGCGAGAGTTGGCAGAGGTCAATGCACTGTATCGCAAGGTCACGAAGGCTGCGGCGTGTTGGGTAGAGACAAAGAATGGAAAAGTAAATCTGGATTATAAGGTGCCCACATTTATTGGCCCCCATCTGCCCTATGCAAAGTATAAGATGGATGGAACCTATGATGTGGTGCAAACCAAGCTGGAGGCTGTTACCGACATGGCAAAGTCTGCAGCAAATCGAATGGGAAGTGCCATTCTGACTCTGCAAAATACTTTGGATGTGTTTAAGGAAAAGATCCAGCGAGATATTGAAATCGAGCAGAAGGGTCTTGCAGGCGAGAATGAGGTTGAGCAGTATATCAGCCGAAAGCTGGATTGCCGTGTGCTGTCCAATGTAGTGTTGCCCGAAGTTCGTGAAAGTGATGATGCGCCGAAAACCTCTGAAACGGATCTGCTAATTATTTCCGATACTGGCGTGTATGTATGCGAGATCAAAAACTATGGCAAAGCAGGGCAAACTTTGGAAGTCCGTCCCAATGGACAGATCATCAAAAAGGACTATTATGGCCGTGAGCTGGAAAACATGGGGTCTCCCTTTGCTCAGAACGCCCGCCACGCCAAGGCGGTCAGGAGCGTGCTGGAAACCGCCGGCTTGGGCAATATGCCTGTGTACTCCGTGGTCATCATCGCTAATACTGATGTGAATGTGGAGAACAATAGCCCTAATATCGTAACGGATATGTATGGATTCTGTGATATTGCGGCTAAGGGCTTTTATGGCGCAACCTGTACCGCAGAACAGCAGAGTGCTATCTTTACTGCTATTCAGGCAAAGAGAATGACGGAGCGAAAGTTCCCGTTTCTGTCCATTTCTCCTGTGACCGAAACTATGCTGTGTACCTGCATTGAGGCAGAAGCTGCTGTGCAGGGGTATGAACAGTGGGTAGAAAAGATTGCTCCGATGATCGTTCAGTGGAACAAAGATGTTGAAGATGTTTGGGAGCGCAACAACAAGGAAGATTTGAAGTATCGGAGATTTAGTGAACTTATCCAAGAAAGTGGCGTAATTGTTATTTTTTCCGCATTTGTATTTTGGATTTTTTTAATTGTCTATATGTTTATGGGCAAGTGCTCTCTTGATAGAGCTTTTACAGTTGGTGTGTTTGGTACGGTTTTTACTATTGCGAAAGATATGGCCCAGAGCGAGTCTAATACTTATATCCCGGCCACACAGGGGGCTGTGTCATTGATCGTAATGCGCTTTATCGGACGGATCATGTTTTCTCTAATCCCTGTTGTTTTTGTTTTGCTGTGTTGCTATTATAATTAAAACAAAAAGATGCGGAACCATCATTGGACGGTTCCGCATCTTTTTAATTGTTTTTCTCCGTATCAGCCGGCTGCGGCTTTTCAAATTGTGTCTTGGTGCTCCGCACATAATAGTTGCTGCCGTTAGATTTTTCAAAGCCGGCCTGTTCCTGCTTACTCAGTTTCTTAAACTGGGCGGAATCAACAACATCTGTCTTATGGCGATAGCCGTTTATATCATATTGGGCATGGATACCTTTGCTGGTAAGACTAAAGTCAATGTTCTGAGCGCCATCACGACCATAGCCTGCCTGGATACAATCTGCAACCTCTTTAGAGTGCTTATCCAAGCCAAGACCCTCCATGACAGAAGAAACACTGCGGCTATCTGTCCAGTTTTCATTAAAATAGTTTTCTTTTTGAGCTTGCTTGAAAATGCTATTGGCTCTGGATTCACTGCCGGAAACCTCAGCCAATGTTTTATCTGTGGGCTGAAGCATGGCAATAGCGTTATCTTCTTCTCGGTGCGTATAACCAGCTTTTGGGGGCGCAATATGAGGGGCATCTGGGATTTTGGTCAAAATAGGGTTAAGTTCTGGGTGTGTATTTTCGTCCCGAATCCTATTTTTGGCATCATTTATCTTATCAATACCGGCATCAAATGCTTTGCCTGCTTTGGTGTTGGCAATTTGCTTTCTGGTATTAGTATTCTCGACAATGTTAGAAATTCCGTTATCAGAGTGCCTGAAGCCTGATTTAGCCCCTTCCCATAGACCCTTGCCAGCAGCACCAGCTTTGCTCCGAAATCCTTTAGCATTACCGACAGCACCGGAACGGAACGCTTCGCTTGTGCCTTTTACACCGCCAACGGCGGCATCTGTGGCAGCCTTATATGCTGCACCAAGAGGGTCATAGCGGTTTGTCCATGTTCCAACTGCTTTAGAAGCACCAAGGATCTTGCTTCCAATACCGCCGCCACCGTTGCCGCCACCGCCACCGCCGTTACCACCATGGTTAAACATTGCCGCACCTGCGCCGAGGATTTCAGCACCGATACCGCCACCAGTAATAGCAGAGTTTAAACCGAGCTGGTTTAGGTAGGAATCCATTCTGGAGGAAATTTTCAGGAATGCATAGACAAGAAGAAGGCAGACGATCACATCATTGTCTGACGAAGAAATGCTTAGACCGGAAACCGCCATCTTTAAACACCATGCGTTCAGAAAGATAAGGATACATTGAGAGACGAACATTGAAAAGAACTTTTTGTAAATGCCGCTTGTCGTACTGGACGCAAGCGTTGCTGCAGCAAGAGGGGAGAGATACATCAGTACGAAGGTAACAACATATCGTTCAACGATTTCCAGCAGCAGTTTTATGAGGCTGATACCAATTATCAGAATCATGATCAGATACACAAGGGAGGATACCTTGGCAAATCGTGTGGCGAGCACACCTTTTACAGAAAATACTTTGCTTAAATCGACACCCCATTTTACGGCATCTTCATTGACAATTGCATTATAGGGATACTGACAGAAATCCAGAATAGCGTCAAATATCCTATTACCGAAGTAAATAAAGCCGACAGCGACGATCAGATTTATTACAGTGCGAACTGGAGTGGTGGAAGCTTTATCTGCGCCTTTCCAAAAGAACACAATGATCGACCATGCTGCAAGGATAAGCGCCAGAGGAAGGGCGGTGCTAAGTATGATATCATAGGCGGTGGCGGCGAAATCGAAGGTTTCATTGAAAGTTGAAATATCATAATCAAATGTTTTGCAAATAGTTTCGACTACCCACTCCATCGCTCCAGCAAGGGCACTACATAGCCATGAAACAATTAAATCCATCATAAGAAAAAGTCAACTCCTTTTGGGATGGAATGTATCTGTGAAAGCGGCAGTATTGCCGCTTTGTTTTTCTTTACAAATGTTTTTGGGTTGCTTACGGTCTCCATGCGTATTGCCGGAAGAATGCGGTTGCTTCGTTAAAAAACGCAGGCAAGAAGACAATGACGACCAAGGCAATAATGGTGTAAATGAATTGCTTTTTAGCCTTCATCATATCGTTACTAGCCATGGACGCATAGTTGCCAAAGAATATAGAGCCAAGGAATGTGAACCCGCAGGAAGCTAAAGAGAGAATTGCAAGAGGGACACAGATATTCCGGGCGATTTTATATATGTTAAAAGCATACTGGTACATACTGTTAGAACTTGCGCTTGTTGCGCCACTGGTATTTGGTGTTGTAGTGGTATCTGGTTTGGAAGAAGTATCTACTTTTGAACTGATAGCTCTGGTCTGTGAGCAGCCGGGAAAGTTGCATCGGGTGGCGGTACTACTTGCGTAAGTATGGGCGCTTTGTGTCCCTATCGTTGAGCTACAAGTTGAGCACCGCACTTGCTTGGTGCAATCACCATTGGATGCTGTACCAGAATGCCCTTTGGCGGGGAAGATGACATACGAACCTTCGTATCGGCAGAGATTGTTTGTGCAAACCTGAACGCCACGGCCTGCGTCTACGCAGGTGGGTTCGTTTAGAGGACGAATTTTAATTGTATACAGTCCACATTTCGGGCAGTTGGATACGGTGTCACTTGCGGCAGAAGCGGGAAGTGCCCAAATAAGAGACGATAAGATCAGGCAGAAGAGAACTGCCATGATTCGGCTTTTCTTTTTCATAGTAGATCATTGCCGCCGGATGGCAGCACTCCTTTCGGTAATGTAGGTAGATAGCTCTTGACGGCAGGGATCCGAAGACCCCTGCCGCTGCTGGAATTAGCCCCCTCCGATGTGGTTAGCCCTACCACAAATAAGGGGAGAAGCGAGCAAAGAAAGCTTAGGTTCCATTTTTGTACAAAGGGTTGTACTGGGACAAGCCGCTGTTACCGTTATTTTTAAGCAGATCAGCAACAGAGTTGACGGCAATGGGTGCAAAGACGACGAAGCACAGCGCAGAGACGACACCAATGACGACCTTACGGGCCTTTTCTGCGCCCTGGTTGCCGCCGATCAGGAACTGGAAGCCAGCCATAACGAGAGCAACAATACAAATGGGAACTATGATGGAACGCATGATTGTATAAGCGTCGTCAGCAATGTCGGTGATCGCAGTGGGGATGTCCTTATTGATATCGTCTACACAGAAAGCAGAAGTGGTGGTAGCCAGCATGAACATACCAACGAACAGGAACACGCACAGGGCGATGGTGATGATCTGAGTCATCTGCTTGTGAGAAGTAGCATTAGTAAACATAAGGTTTTCTCCTTTCAGAAATAAAAAATGTAATGAAATGGTTTGGCCTGTCTATCGGGCTGAAAGAACAGGCGAAGTGTAGTCGTCGCTCTCACACTTCGCAGTGCCGGCCTTGCAGAAGGTAAGCACTACGAAGCATGAGGGCGGGGGTGGGTACTGTGGTCAAAGCCACAGTACCCAGAGGAGAGCGATGGGGAAAAGACTATTCATTGCCCAGTCGCAAGAGCGTTTCGTGATAGGATCGGATGTAGTCGGTCCGCTCCGTTTGGGTGTGCTCTTTGCGCTGGATCTGGGAGAATAGGTAATCGTCAATTCCCTTGGTGGTAGGCTCCCAGTAGTCGTCGTGGGAGTCTTTATCCTTTTTCTTTCCGGGATCGATGCCAGCCCGATTAAGAGCATCTGCAACGATGTTCAGCTTATCGAACACGGAAAGAGGATAGATGGTCACTGGAACAGGGACGCTCCGGGACCGGACGATGGAACGGCAGGCGGCAAGAACGATATTGCCGGGTGCGCCCTTCAAAGACGCAGGCTGAAAAGGAATGCCTGCCAAACAAAGAGCATTCGAAAGGGTCTGGATCTGCTCCTCCTGGGAGAAGTGTTCGGTCAGATCGGGGAGGGGAATGCTCTTTTCTTGGAGGATGGAACAGTAGTCTGCCAGTAGTTTGGCAGCGTGTTCGTTCCCCCAGCACATCGGGATAACATCGAACCCGATGGCTTTCATCTGCTCGCAGATGGCGGAAGTGGATCTTCGGACATTGGGATTGGTGTAACGATCCATGTCGAAGGCGTTGTAGACGGTGGAGATACCGGCTTCCTTCAGCTTTTCACAGTTGGCGTACAGATCCTTGGTATTGTTCACGCCATGGACAGCCATGAAGATACTGGGATCTCTGTTCAGGGCAGATGCAATGTCTGCCTTGAGGGGGCCTTCTGTAAAAATGACTTTGGCTGCCGGGTTGGTCAGCTTTGCGTTTCCAAGAGGGAAGTGGCAGCGGCTCACCTCGCCATTGACTGCACCGGGCTTCGTGCCGCAACTGAGGGTCATGTACTTCGTTTCACCGAAGTCCTTTCTGACCTGCCAGCGGACGATTTCACCGAGAATGTTCCGGGTGGGGATCAGAAGACCGGGCGTGTAGGTCAGGCACCAGTGGGAGCCAAACTTGTAGAAGCCGGGGATGCCGGTCAGGTCAAACCCACGCTCTTCAAGCTGGTGTGCCACATGAAGTCCCAGTTGGATCTGGGATGCCTTCTTGGAGGAGAAGTCTTTACGCAAGGCCGGGTCTACGGAATCGTAAAGTTTTACGATCTCCGCCGGGATGCGAGTGCGGTAGGGGAATGTACGATAGCCGTTACGCTCGATGATCCCATCCGGCAACCCTCTTTTCCGCAGAGCCTTTTTATGGTCTGCGCTCAGATGGAATTCTGCCAGAGATGCCATTGCGCTGTATACAGCGTGTACCTGGGCATCCGGGGCAGCTTCCAGTGCTTGAGGCACCGGCTTGGGCTTGGGGCGATTCCGGCGAATTACCGGGTTGTTGTAACCCATGAATTCGTACATATCCCTCCGTATTTTCTTCCGTTCCGCTTTATCGGAAGGAAGAGACTCCATGCCCAGTTGATACCGGGCATAGAGATGGAGTACACCGCCGGAAGCCTCGCAGCTTGCACAACGCCAAAGATTGGTCCTGTCGTCGAAGTGCAGCGTCTTACGAGAAGTCTTACCGCAGAACGGACAGTTGGCGTTTGAGCCAGCATTTACATCAATTCCCAGCTTGTCTCGCAACTCAGCCAGGGAAATGTCGTCGTAGGCCATTTGGCGGCCTCCTTTCTCAATTGTTCAGTGATTCCAGGATCACTTTTGCAGCTTCCTTTACGGCAGCCTGTTCAGGGGTTCTGGCAGTGAACTGGTTGACGATCCATTGGATGTTCTTCACACCGGATACATCGCTCAGAACTTCGCCAAGGGTCAGACCCTGGTATTTGCCCTTACCGACCCACTTGACTTGCTTTGCGGCAGCCAGAGGATCTACCGGAGCCTGTATCGTCGCAGCAGGCTGCTGGAAAACAGGAGCCTGTACCGGTGCGGCAGGGGCCGGGGCATTATTGGCATTGCCAAAGAAGCTGTTCGGTGCTACGGTCGGTGCCGCAGGGGACACCACAGGGGGAGTCACAGTCGGCATATTAAAGGGAAGCTCCGTATTACCGGACATACCCTGACCGCCCATCTGCTCCTGAATACGCTGGGCATCCTCCGGGTCAAGATCGAAGCTGGAGACAACGCCGAAGCCTGCCTGACTCAATGCTGCGCCAATGGCAGCATTGCGGAGCTGGTTGCTGGCGGAGTCTCGCTCCTGCGGATCGTGGACCATATACACCTGAGAGGAGATAGCGGAACTGATCGCCTCGTCACCAAGGAAAATGGTAGCTTTCCAGAACTCTTTGACCGGGAAAGCAGTGCCGCCTTCTGCACCCGTATAGGGGATAGGGGCCAGATTCTCCGAAGATAGGAAATCTGTGACGATCTTGCCACGAATACCGTTTTCAGCGCAGAACTGGTGGAACCACAGCTGCTTGGTAGCGGAGCTGATATACGCCCGCATAGTCTGAGGATCTACCTCCAAAAGTTCCGGCACGCTGAATGCCGAAATGGGCCGCAGCGCACAGGAAGCGGCGAAACCGTTATTGATCTTGAAATCCATATTTTTTAACCTCTTCTTTCATTCTTTTTGTACTCTTGTTTTTGCTGTTCCCGCTTTTGGCACTGGGCGTTGATCACAGAGAACATTCTCCGCTCCCACAGCCGGATGTAGTGATCCACGCTGGACAGGGACTCAAACAGATCCTGTGTTTTCGCAGAGAAAACCACCTCTTTTTTGTCCACTGCTTCTTTGGCATTGTGTGCAGTTGCACCATTTGCCTGCCGGATCAGAGGAGCCATACAGTTCGTCACCTTGATCGTCCAGGGATAGTTCCTGGTAGGATCGTAGGCGATACTGAAGATAGAAACCGGGGCAAATTCTTTGCCATTCCGGTTTTCTGTCTTATAGGGGTTGTTCTTCTGGAAACTGTCGCTCCAGCAAGGCTGCTGGCCTTCCGGGTCTTGCGCTACAAGGCCATTGCACATGGTCTGCTGCAAGCCGGCCAGCTCCTGCATCGTCGGCTGATGGTTGCTCTGCAACCAGCCAATGAGGATACCATTGGTGGTGGCAAAGTCTTTGACACTGCGAAGCTGAGAAGCCAGGCCCAATGTTCCGTTTACTGCACCGGAAACAACACAGAGCAGGTAGTCGATGTAACGCACATCCAGATTGACCTTCACATTTACGGACTTGTCACCGGTGCCCTTGCTGTAATCACAGAGGGTCAGGGCAATAGCGGAATTCGGAGCGTGTCCTTTTCCACCAACGCCATGCACATTGGCATAATCCTCCGGGTTTGCCATTATGAGGGAGTCGGAGAAGTCCAACTTTTTATCCTTTCCATCCATTACGGCGATCTTGGAATTGATAAAGTCTGTGTTGGGCGCAGGGGGCGTTTCTGTGGGCCTGTTCTGCGCTGCGGGACGAGCGTTGCCGTTGCGCTGAGCGTTGCTTACAGGGGCACCAGACGGCTGATAACCGTTATTCTGGGCAGGAGGGGCGGAACGAGTCTGCGGCTGCTGCTGATAGCTGGCCTGCTGCGGAAAGTTCTGTACCGGCTGCTGGAAGGTCGGCTGCTGGTATTGTCCCTGCGGAGCCTGCTGCTGTGGTGCAGTAGATGTCGGCATGAATGAGGCATTCGCAAACGAATTTTGTGCAAATCCGTTCTGATTGTTCGGTCTCCGATACATAAATCAGAACACCTCCTTGATGCCAGCTTTAGCGCAGGTGTACGGGCTGCGTGTCAGCATTTTGTTTGTTTTTTTCATAGTTTGATGCATCTCCTTTTTTATTTTTTGAATATAAAAAAAGACAGTCGTAGCCTGCACACCACGCCAGAAAGAGGGCATGGTAGGGTAGCAGTTACAACTGTCTTGAATTAAAA
>CAZJCA010000065.1:0-9203 GCA_964544505.1 uncultured Oscillospiraceae bacterium | reverse complement strand
TTGCCCGTAACTACCTGATCTTCACCGCCGGCGGCGCTGCAACGCACTCCGACCATGGCCGTGAGATCATGCACACCCTGCACGCTACCCGTGAGGGCGGCAACTATCAGGTCAAGGATCCTGAGAAGCTGATCCGCATTGCACACGAGTGGGGCGTGGAGACCGAAGGCAAGGATATTTACGATCTGGCACACGAAATGGCTGAGATCGGCCTGCTGGAGTATGGTAAGCCCTTCGGCACCCAGCGTTTCCTGAAGCGTGCTCCCGAGCACACCCAGAAACTGTGGCATGACGCCGAAATCGAACCCCGTGCCATCGACCGGGAAGTTTCTACCGCTATGCACATGACCCACATGGGTTGTTCTTCTCTGGCAGAGGCTCTGATCCGTCAGTCCCTGCGTGCCGGCCTGTCCGACGGCTGGGGCGGCTCCATGATGGGCACCGAGTTCTCCGATGTTATGTTCGGCACTCCCCGTCCCATCGACACTGAGGCCAACATCGGCGTTATGGAAAAGGACAATGTCAACATCGTTGTTCACGGCCATGACCCCTCTTTGTCCGAAATGATCGTTCACTACGCCAATGATCCCGAAATGATCGCCTACGCCAAGAGCCTGGGCGCAAAGGGCATCACCGTTTCCGGCGTTTGCTGTACCTCCAACGAAGTGACCATGCGTCACGGCATCCCCATGGCCGGTAACTTCCTGAACCAGGAAAATGTGGTTCTGACCGGCGCCTGCGAAGCCATCGTTGTTGACGTGCAGTGTATCTTCCCTGCACTGGGCCCCCTGTCCAAGTGTTTCCACACCAAGTTTATTACCACTTCTCCCATTGCCCGTATGCCTGACTCCGAGTTCATTCAGTTCCATGCTGAGACCGCCGGCGACAATGCAAAGGCAATCGTGAAGATGGCTATTGAGAACTTCCAGAACCGTAATCAGGATCTGGTCAACATCCCCAACCAGAAACAGAAGGCTCGTGTGGGTTACTCCGTCGAGGCCATCAAGAAACAGTTGGACACCGTTGCCAACTCTCAGGTGGACGAGTTCGGCACTACCAAGCCTCTGATCGAGTGCGTCCACTCCGGCGTTCTGCGTGGCGCTGTGGCTATGGTCGGCTGTAACAACCCCAAGGTCCGTCCTGACTCTGCCCACATCGGTCTGATGAAGAAATTGCTGGAGAACGATATCATTCTGATCGTTTCCGGCTGTTCCGCTCAGGCTGCTGCAAAGGCTGGTCTGATGGATCCTGTCCAGGCGAAGGAATACTGCGGCGCAGGTCTGAAGCGTGTTTGCGAGCTGGCAAACATTCCTCCTGTTCTGCACATGGGCTCCTGTGTGGACATTTCCCGTATGATGGTTCTGGCTTCCGATATCGCAAAGGACTGGGGCATCAACATTTCTCAGGTTCCCGTTGTGGGCTGCGCTCCCGAATGGATGTCTGAGAAGGCTGTCTCCATTGGTAACTATGTTGTTGCTACCGGTATCGAGACCTTCCTGGGCGTTGATCCCTACTCCAAGGGTTCCGAGGAAGTCACCCGTCTGCTGCAGGGCGAGGACGGCGTGAAGCAGTGGGTCGAGGCAAAGTATGTTGTTGAGACCGACATCGAAAAGCTGGGCGACAAGATGATCGAGTGCATCGAAGCCAAGCGTGCCGCTCTGGGCATCTAATATTACTTAATTTCGAGGTCTTTTTCTAATGAAAGTAGCGATTACCGGCAAGGGCGGTGTGGGTAAAACCACCCTGTCCTCCACACTGGCTCGTCTCTATGCCGATGAGGGGCGCACGGTTCTGGCCGTAGATGTGGACCCGGATGCAAATCTGGGTCTGGCTCTGGGTCTTTCCCAGGAAGAGGTGGACAAGATCGTCCCCATTTCCAAAATGCGTACTCTGGTAGAGGAGCGTACCGGTGCCAACGAAGCCAATAAATTCTTTAAGCTCAACCCCTATGTAGCCGACATTCCCGAAAAGTATGCCAAGGACATCAACGGCGTCAAGCTGCTGGTCATGGGTACGGTGGATGTGGGCGGCAGCGGCTGTGTTTGCCCGGAACATGTGATGATCAAGTCCGTGCTTGCCAACCTGACCTATCGGAAAAACGATGTGGTCATTATGGATATGGAAGCCGGTCTGGAGCATCTGGGTCGTGGCACAGCCATGAACATGGATCAGTTCATCGTGGTCATCGAACCCGGTGCCAGATCTGTGCAGACCTACCGCAATGTTAAGCGGCTGGCCAATGATCTTGGCGTGAAGCAGGTGCGTGTGGTAGCCAATAAAGTGCGGGATGAGCAGGACGAAGAATTTATCCGAAATGCCATTCCGGCTGAGGATCTGCTGGGCATCATGCACTACAATACGGAAGTCATCGATGCAGACCGGCAGGGAAAATCGCCCTACGATTTCAGCCCCAAGGCCATCGAGGAAATTCAGAAGATCAAGGCCGTTCTCGATCGTGAATGAATAAATAATAGGAGGAAATACCGTGACACTTTTTGATAGAGTTTTTGGTGGTAACGACTACAACTATGACCGTACCGTCGCCGCCATTGATGAGGCCATCGCCACCTACGGCGAGAGCGAGCCTGTTGGTTTCCCCGAAACTGCTTACGCACTGCCCTGCTACTACGGCGTGACCGGCGTGAAGATCACCAACCTGGGTGAGATGAAGGCAGCTATGGAGACCATCAAGGCCAACATGACCCGCAACAGCCGTCTGGCTGATGCTTTCGACAGCGGCATTGCATCCGCTCTGTGCGCAGAGTTCCTGGAAGCTCTGAAGTACATCCATGGCGCTACTCCCTACACCGAGCCTGAAATGGGCCACCTGACCGATGCTTTCGTGCGTAATCTGGGTGTTCCGCTGGTTACCGGTGATATCCCCGGCGTTGCTGTTATCATCGGCGGCGCTGAGAAGCCCGAAGATACCGTTGCTCTGGTCAAGAGCTACCAGAATCAGGGTATCCTGGTCACCGTCACCGGTGAAGGCATCCGCCACATCGCAGATGCCGGCATGAAGACCGGTGAAAATGTCCGTGTGTGCCCTCTGGGCTATGAAATGCAGTCCGTTATCCATGTTGTGTCCGTGGCTGTCCGTGCCGCTCTGATCTTCGGTAATGTGACCCCCGGTGACTTCAAGGCTCTGGCTAAGTACACCATGGATCGTGTGAAGGCTTTCGTCAACGCTTACAAGCCCCTGTCCGATGAGATCGTTTCTTACGGCGCAGGTGCTATCTGCCTGGGCTTCCCCGTTATCTCCAACGAGACTGAGAACATGTTCCGTGTTCCCAAGTCCCTGATCCAGCAGCTGGACACTGAGAAGTGGAATGCTACTTCTCTGGAAGCTCGTGACATCAAGATCAAGATCACCAACATCGACATTCCTGTGGCCTATGCTACCGCCTTCGAAGGCGAGATCATCCGCCGTGGCGATATGCAGGTGGAAGTGGACGGCTCCCGTGTGGACTGCTTCGAGCTGGTACACACCTGCGAAGCTGCCGAGATCGAAGATCACAAGATCACCGTGGTCGGCCCCGAAATCGACGAGATCCCCGTGGGCTCCAAGATTTCCCTCAGCTACACCGTCAAGGTCGCCGGCAAGGCAATGCAGACCGACTTCGAGTCCGTTATGGAGCGTAAGTTCCACGCTTACATCAACTGCATCGAAGGCGTTATGCACACCGGCCAGCGTGACATGATCCGTGTCCGTATCAGCAAGGCTGACTTCGAGGCCGGCTTCAAGTTCCGTCACATCGGTGAAGTGCTGTACGCCAAGATCAAGTCCGAGTTCGAGGCTGTTGTTGACAAGTGCGAAGTGGTCATCGTTGTTGACGCTGAGCAGAACAAGCAGCTGCGTGCTGAGGCCAACGAGGTCTTTGCAAAGCGTGACGACCGTCTGAAGTCCATGACCGACGAGTCCGTCCCCGTGTACTACACCTGTATCATGTGCCAGGCCTTCTCTCCCAGCCATGTGTGTATCGTTACCCCCGAGCGTCTGGGTCTGTGTGGCGCCGTGTCTTGGCTGGATGCCAAGGCTACCAACGAGCTGGATCCCGCCGGTCCTTGCCAGATCGTTCCCAAGGAGCGCTGCATCGACGAGGCTCTGGGTCGCTTCGAGGATGTGGACGAGGCAATTGCCAAGTACTCTCACGGTGCTCTGGAGCATGTGACGCTGTACTCCCTGTTCCAGGATCCCATGACTTCCTGCGGCTGCTTCGAGTGTATCTGTGGCGTTGAGCCCTGCTCCATGGGTGTTGTTATCACCTCCCGTGAGCACGCCGGCATGACGCCTCTGGGCATGAGCTTCTCCGACATGGCCTCCATGACCGGCGGCGGTGTTCAGACCCCCGGCTTCATGGGTCACGGCAAGCAGTTCATCTCCTCCAAGAAGTTCATCGCTGCTGAAGGCGGCCCCGGCCGTATCGTTTGGATGCCCAAGGAACTGAAGGATCAGGTTCGTGAGCGTCTGGATGCTACCGCTCTGGAGCTGTACGGTGTTGAGAACTTCACCGATATGGTGGCTGATGAGACCATCTGCACCGAGGATCCCGAACAGCTGCTGGCCTTCCTGTCCGAGGTTGGTCACCCTGTTCTGAGCATGGAACCCTTCGATATGTAATTCCTTTTAAAATCGCCCACAGCTTCGGCTGTGGGCGATTTTTTATAAAAGATACCTATAAGGGCGGTTGAACCGGCCCAAAAAGGAAAGAGCTGTCGAAAACTGTCGTTTTTTAATTGACACCTTGCCGCTGGGTATGATATGATACAAAAAAATATTAGGAGGAAAAAGATGAATAAGAATCAAAAATTCGGTCGTCTGCAATTTTTTGCAGAGACAGAAGAATACAGACCCACACGCAGAGCGTCCAGAAGATCTTCCCGGTTACCCAGTTGGCTGAACGGAAAGATCATTGCACTGATCGCCGGAGGTCTGGCGCTGGTAGTGGTGCTGGGGATCGTGATCTCGTCACTGTCTTCCGGCGGTAAATTTGAAATGCTGGATCGGGAACTGCGGCCTGCTAATTTTGGGGACAGAGATTCGCTGCATTTCTTTGTTGGCGGCAAGAAGCTGGATACCAAGCTGGATGCGGAATCGTTCAACGATTGGAAGACTTCCATGGACGGTCGGGTGGCCTGGTTCACCGTCGATGAAGAGGAAGAGGAAGTGCTCTATGTCCTTGACGGCGAGAGCATTTTATGGGTGGCAGAAAATCCCCAGCAGATCACCATGTCTGCAACCGGTGCAGCACTGGTCTACATCGCAGACGAGGAACTGTGCCTGTATACAGTGAATAAGAAGAGCAGTGAGAGAATTGCTACGGACATTACCGATGTCTTAGCCATCTCTCCCGACGGCAAGACCGTGGCCTACACCGGTACAGATGGCCTGTGCTATATTTACAGTGACGGTAAGACCATGGAGCTGGCTGAGGATGTGGCGGTTCTGTCCGTTTCCGACGGTGGCAAGTATATTTACTGCATTGGGCAGGACGAAGAGGGTAATGCCTGCCTGTATCTGTACACCACCAAGGGTCAGCAGGGTCTGGTAGCCACCGGTGTGAAGACCGGGGCGGATGCTGTTTTCTACACCAACAAGGATCATTCTCAGCTGATTTTCCAGGCCGAGGGCAAATCCGGATATAGATGGTATGCCGTTGAGAAGAACGAACTGGAAGATAGCCGCCATAACCTCAACAGCGCAGATGCTTTTGAACCCCTGATCCCGGAAGATGCACAGAGCTATCACAGTGGCAGCCTGATGGTGCTGGGTGTTGAAAATCTGACAGATATGGTCTATTGCAGCAGCGATGAGGACGACACCAGCATGAAGCTGATCTATGTCAGCAGCAATTGGGAAACCAGTACCCTGGTCAGTAAGGTGACCGAGGCACAGATCGGCGAAGATGGAAAGACCATCTACTATGCCAAGGGCAGCAGACTCTTCTCCATTGAGGCAAAGGCCGGTGCCCAGAGCAAGCAGCTGGCAGACAAGATCGAGCGCTTCACCGTTACTTCTGACGGTCAGGGCGTCTATTACCTGAATGAAGAAGGCGTTGCTTTTTATCAGAAGGGCAGCAAGGTCGAGCAGATCGGCGAAAATGTGGAAGAATTGACGGTGACGGCCGATGGCTGCGCTCTGTTTGTCAGCAATGGCAGCCTGTACAGCTCCGATCGGGGCGGTAAGGTGAAGACCGTTGTGGAAGATTTCGTAAACGGCTCTGTGGAAGCCTGTGCCGACGGTACTTACTATCGTGTGGCAGATGGCGACAGCTGCACCGTCTATGGTGCATCCAGCGGCATCAAGTTTGAGGAGCTGGGTGAAGAGGATCTCTGGGAAGAACCGGAAGATCCCGACAACGCAGACAAGGACAACAACACGGACAAAACCGATAAAACGGACAAAAACGACAATACCGGTGCGTAACGAAAATCGCCCGCTGCGAAAGCAGCGGGCGTTCCTTTATTTGCTGAGTTTAAAATATGTATCCAGGCCATTGGCGATGCCGGAAACGATCTTGTTCTGGTATTCTTCGGTGGACAGCAGCCGGTCTTCTTCCGGGTTGGTCAGAAAACCCATTTCCACAATGGTCACCGGAACTTTACACCAGTTGATGCCGCTCATGGTGTCGGTTTCCTGGATGTAGCGTTTCTTGCAGCCGGCAGACTCGACAAGACCATCCAAAACAGCGGTGGCAAGGGCTTTGCATTGCTTGTACAGGTCGCCGTTGTAGGGGTTGTTTTTGGTCTGACAGATGGTGGTGGCACCGTGGACGGAGGCATCGTCATAGCCGTCGGCGTGGATGCGCAGGAAGGCATCGGCCTTGGCGTTGTTGGCGATTTCGGCACGCTCGGCGTTGCTGATGTTGACATCGTTGGAAGTTCGGATCATGATCACTTCGTAACCCCGGGCTTCCAACTCTTTCTGGAGCTTGAGAGCGACGATCAAGGTCAGCTCGTACTCCGGAACGCCGGTCACACAGCCCACAGTGCCGCTGGTGACTTTTGCTTTCAGAGTGCTGGAACCGGGGCCGATGGGCTCTTTTTCGCTGTTGCCCTTGGCCTGATGTCCGGCATCAATGGCGACCACAAATCCATTTTTGGGCGTTTGGGGTTTGGTTTCCGTGGGAGCTGTGGTGACCTCCGGAGCGGTGGTGCCGGTGGGATCGGCCGGGGAAGTGGAGGGGGCAGCAGTGCCGGTGGTATCTTTGCTGCCGCCGGTGGAAGATTCGTTGGAGACAGGGCTGCAGGCGGTCAAGCCAAAGGCAAAGGCGGACAGAAGAAGGATTGCAACAAGTTTCTTAAAACAGGAATTGGTGCGCATATAGGATACCTCTGTAATATTGTTTTGAAATAGCCCCCGAAAAATCCATTCATTTTCGGGGGCTATATTTTACGCTTCTTTGACGATAACGAAGCCATCCACCAGGTTGGCTTCCACCAGAACGCCTTCAATTTCCATCTGGCGCTCCATCAGGTCGGTCAAAATCACCTTGCCGTCCTTGCACTCAATGCGCATGACATTGCGCATGGCGATGCTGGCAGGCTCCATTGCGTTTTTATAGACAGTTGAAAGGCACATGATGTTACCTCTTACTGCAGGCTTGCCAGCACAGCAGACAGCCGCAGGTTGCCCTTTTCATAGTCGGAAACAGCAGCCATGACCTGCTCGTAAGCGGCATGATTGCCGGCCTGCTCCAGCTGCTTTGCCAGCTGTGCCAGTTCGTTGGCGTGGGCGGCATTATGACTTGCCATGTACTTCATCAGTGCAGCCAGCTCCTCCATGGGGGTGTGCTCGCACTTGGAAGCGCAGCTGCCGCACGCGTGGTCACAGTCGTGGGTATGCTCATGGCTGTGCTCATGAGTGTGCTCGTGATCGTGGGTATGCTCGCTGCCTTCGGCGTGGAGATGATCGTGGGTGTGGGGGTGCTCATGACCGTGCTCGTGGGCATGGACATGGCTGTGGGTGTGGGTCACACCGTCGTGGGTGTGCTCGTGGGTATGCTCATGAGTGTGCTCATGGCTGTGTTCGTGATCAATATGCATCAAAAAACACTCCTTCTCGTTTTTTCTTCATTATAGCCGTAAGATGGCCTCTTGTCAAAGTATTTATTTTCCCATTCTATCCCCCGGGGGGACTTGCGATAAGCGCACAAATATTGTATAATAAACAAAAAAGAAAAGGAGGGCTTTTCCATGGAACATCACGACCACGAGCACGCTCATGAACACGACCATGCCTATCTGCACGCCCATGGCATCGCCCACAGCCATGGACATGTCCACGAAAATCAGAAGGCGGTGGTCAACCGTCTGGCCCGGGCCATCGGTCATCTGGAAAAGGTGAAGCGGATGGTGGAAGAGGGCAATGATTGCTCGGAGGTGCTGATCCAGCTGGCAGCGGTGCGCTCGGCTCTGGAAAACACAGGAAAAGTGATCTTGCAGGATCACATGCGTCACTGCATGGTGGATGCGGTGGCTGCCGGGGATGAAAAGGCCATCGACGAACTGTGCGCCGCCATCGACAAGTTTATGAAATGATCGCAGGGCGGTGGAGCTTCACCGCCCTGTGATTTTTTGATTATGCACATTTTGCACGGAAAAGTTGCAAAAATATGTTGACATTAGGGTAAATAGATGATATACTCGTTTCGGTATTTGTATACCGAATAAATGCACAGTGGGCCATTTCAACGGCAGCTGTGTAAATCCTGTATGGGCCGATCCACACAAAACGGTAGGCACCAGCAATAATACAAGGAGAGTACATATTATGGCATTCAAAACTGACATCGAGATCGCACAGGAAACCCAAATGCAGCACATCAGCGAAGTCGCGAAGACCGCTGGTGTGGACTCCAAGTACCTGGAGCAGTACGGCAACTACAAGGCTAAGGTCGACTACAATATCCTCAAGGATATGGCCGACAAGCCCAATGGCAAGCTGATCCTGGTTACCGCTATCAACCCCACCCCCGCAGGCGAGGGCAAGACCACTACCACCGTCGGTCTGGCTGACGGTATGCGCCGGATCGGCAAGAACGTAATGGTCGCTCTGCGTGAGCCCTCTCTGGGCCCCGTGTTCGGCGTTAAGGGCGGTGCTGCCGGCGGCGGCTACGCACAGGTTGTTCCCATGGAGGACATCAACCTGCACTTCACCGGTGACTTCCACGCCATCGGCGCGGCCAACAACCTGCTGGCCGCCA
>CAZJCA010000064.1:0-9326 GCA_964544505.1 uncultured Oscillospiraceae bacterium | reverse complement strand
AGTTTATCGCTGAAAACTTCCTGGAAAATCCCGTGCTGGTCAACGGTGTCCGTGGCGTTAACGGTTACACCGGCTACTATAAGGGCGTGAAGGTTTCCGTCATGGCTTCCGGCATGGGTATGCCTGCCATCGGCATCTACTCCCACGAACTGTTCAACTTCTACAATGTGGAGAACATCATCCGTGTTGGCTCTGCCGGTGCGATTCAGGAGAATATCCACCTGTATGACCTGGTCATTGCTCAGGGCGCTTGCACCGACTCCAACTTTGCCCACCAGTTCCATTTCCCCGGCACTTTTGCCCCCATTGCCAACTTCGAGCTGCTCAGCGCTGCTGTGGAAGCTGCCAAGAACTGTGGCACACCCTACCATGTGGGCAATGTGAACTCTTCCGATGTGTTCTACGGCGACCACGCTGAAGTTCCTGCAGGCCTGGATACCCTGTACAATCAGAAGAAGATGGGCGTTATGGCTCTGGAAATGGAAGCTGCTGCCCTGTACATGAATGCAGCCCGTTACGGCAAGCGTGGCCTGTGCATCTGCACCATTTCCGACCACATTCTGACCGGCGAGCTGACTACCGCTGACGAGCGCCAGAACGCTTTCACCACCATGATGAAGGTGGCTCTGGACACCGCCGTGGCTATGGAGAATAAGTAAGATATGAAACGAGTATTTCTGTTTGTGCTGGACTCGTTCGGCATCGGTGCAATGCCCGATGCTGAAAAGTTCGGCGACGGTGATGTGAATACCCTGCGCGCCTGCGCCACATCCGACAAATTGCACATCCCCAATATGATCGCCGCTGGCCTTGGCAACATCGACGGCGTTTCCTGCCTGCCCAAGACCGATGCGCCCACCGGCGCTTACGCCCGTTTGACGGAAAGCTCCATGGGCAAGGATACCACCATCGGCCACTGGGAGATCGCCGGCATCGTCTCTCCTGATCCGCTGCCTACCTATCCCAACGGCTTTCCTGATGAAGTGCTGGAGCCTTTCAAGGCTGCCACCGGTCGTGGTGTGCTGGCTAATGCTCCCTGGTCCGGCACGGCAGTCATTGACGAGTACGGTGCAGAGCACATGAAGACCGGTGATCTGATCGTCTACACTTCTGCTGACTCCGTGTTCCAGATCGCTGCCCACGAGGAGGTTGTCCCTCTGGAACAGCTGTATGAATACTGCCACATTGCCCGTGAGATGCTCAAGGGCAAGCATGGCGTGGGTCGTGTCATCGCTCGTCCCTTTGTAGGCGATCCTGTGAATGGTTTCAAGCGGACTTCTAACCGTCACGACTATTCTCTGGAACCTGCCAAGGACACCCTGCTGGATGTGCTGAAGGCTTCCGGTAAGGATTCCATTGCTGTGGGCAAGATCCACGACATTTTTGCCGGTCGTGGCGATACGGAGTTTGTCTACAACAAGTCCAATGCCAATGGCATGGAGCACGCCAGCCACTATGCCGACAAGGATTTTAACGGCCTGTGCTTTGTGAATCTGGTGGACTTTGATATGCTCTACGGTCACCGCCGGGACATCGACGGCTACGCCAATGCGCTGACAGAGTTTGATACCTGGCTGCCCGGATTTATGGAAAAAATGGGCGACGAGGATATCGTGATGATCACCGCTGATCACGGCTGTGACCCTGCCTACACTGCCACCACTGACCATACCAGAGAATATGTTCCTCTGCTGATCTTGGGCAAGGGTGTCAAGACCGGCTCTCTGGGCACACGCACCAGCTTTGCAGACATTGCAGCGACGATTGCTGAAATGCTGGATGTGAAACTGGATACCCCCGGCAAGAGCTTTGCTAAAGAAATTATCTGATCGTATAGCCTCCCTGAAAAGGGGAGGCTATATGTACCCCTATTATGAAATGGAGGTAATCGTATGACCAACGAAAAATTGGTGGAGCTGGCAAAAGAGGCCATGACCCACTCCTATTCTCCCTACTCCGGCTATAAAGTGGGCGCAGCACTGCTGTGCAGCGATGGCACGGTGTATCAGGGGTGCAATATTGAAAACGGCGCTTATGGTCCGACCATCTGCGCTGAGCGTACTGCTATTTTTAAAGCTGTCTATGATGGTCACCGGGACTTTGAAGCCATTGCCATCTGCGGTGGCAAGGATGGGGTCATCACCGGAAGGTTCCCTCCCTGCGGCGTTTGCCGTCAGGTCATGCGGGAGTTCTGCCGGGATGATTTTAAGATTCTGATGATCGAGCCGGAAGGCTATGAATTGGTGACGCTGAAGGAGTTGCTTCCTTACAGCTTCTCATTAAATGGGTGAAATGAAATTGCAGGATGTGTGACAACATCCTGCAATTTTTTGTAGAAAGGGGGCTGACATTTGCGGCAACCTGTGCTACAATGGTGCCAAACAGAACAGGAGGCGGCAAAATGAACTTTTTAGAAGAGCGAATTTTGAAAGATGGCATCGTCAAACCGGGAAATGTCTTGAAGGTTGACAGCTTTCTGAACCACCAGATGGACATTCAGCTGATGGAGCAGATCGGCAAGGAATTTCATCGCCGGTTTGCGCATCTGAACATTACCAAGGTGCTGACCATTGAAGCCTCCGGCATTGCAGTGGCATATCCTGTTGCCCGAGAGTTTGGGGTGCCTATGGTCTACGCCAAGAAAACCCAGTCCATCAATATCGACGGCGAATTGTATGTGGCAGAGGTAGACTCGTTTACCAAGAAGGTAAAGAGCAAGGTCATTGTTTCCAAGAAATTCTTAAATCCCGACGATCGGGTTCTGATCATTGACGATTTCCTGGCAAATGGCTGTGCCATGCAGGGACTGATCTCCATTGTGGAGGCGGCGGATGCACAGGTGCTGGGTCTGGGCGTTGCCATCGAAAAGGGCTTCCAGGAGGGCGGTTATCGAATGCGCAATCTGGGCTACCAGCTGGAGAGTCTGGCGATCGTGGATTCCATGGATGCCGAAACCGGCAAGATCACCTTCCGCAATACCGAAGAATAAAGAAAAAGGACGCCGCTGGCGTCCTTTTGATCTTCTATTTTTCTTCCAGGAAACGGCTGACCTCCCGGACAAAGCCGCTGACATCCTGAAACCGACGATAGACGGAGGCGAAACGAATGTAGGCCACCTCATCCATGGGCTTGATCCGCTCCATGACCATTTCTCCCAGCTGGTCGGTGGTGATCTCCCGTTCCAGGGAATTTTGGATGGTCTGCTCGATTTCTGTGGTCAGTTTTTCCAGATCCACAATGTCCACCTTCCGCTTGTCGAAGGCACGGAGCATGGAGTTGAGGATCTTGTTGCGGTCAAAATTCTGACGGGAACCGTCCCGTTTTACCACGATAATGGGGAGGCTTTCCACCATTTCATAGGTCGTAAATCTTCGCTGACAGTGCAGGCACTCCCGCCGACGGCGGATGCTTTGGAAGTCCTCACTTCGGCGAGAATCGACCACTTTACTTTCCGGATCACCGCAAAACGGACACTTCATGGCTAGCCCTCCTAAGTTGTTTTTATAATTATAGCAAAAGTTTTTTATGCTGTCCAGTATTTTTCTGCGCTTTTTCCGTAGACTTCTAAAAAGGGAGTAGAGTGGCGAAAAACCCAGTGTTTATGGGCAATTCTACTGGCGGTAGAGTGGGATTTCTACCGTGAGGAGCATGGCCTCCCTGGAAAAAAGGATGACTTTTTTCTAAAAATCGGTTATGATGTTTTCAGAAAATCTAAAGCAAAGGTTGGTTATCCCCATGGCGAATTTTCAA
The DNA here is from genome assembly GCA_964544505.1 of uncultured Oscillospiraceae bacterium. Classification (GTDB taxonomy): domain Bacteria; phylum Bacillota; class Clostridia; order Oscillospirales; family Oscillospiraceae; genus Faecousia. Next base: position 5,576 of record CAZJCA010000064.1, on the reverse strand, counting down.
ATCATTACAGACTCCGGCAGTGACTTGCCGATTGAAATGCAGCGGAAGCTGAATATAGAAGTGGCTCGTTTGACCCTGAATTTCCGGGGAAGGGAATTGGAGGATTCTGTGGACAGCGGCATGAAGGAACTTTATGACGCCCTGCGAGCCGGAGAAGAGGCAAAAACATCTGCCGTTAATCCCGATGCCTGGCAGAAGATCATGGAGCCGGTGCTGCAACAGGAAAAGGATATTCTGGTGCTGGCATTTTCTTCCGGCTTGAGTACTACTTACCAATCCGCTGTTATTGCCAGCGGAGAATTGCTGGAAAAATTTCCCCAGCGGAAGATCCGTGTGGTGGATACCCGTGCGGCCTCTCTGGGTCAGGGATTGCTGATCTGGTATGCCTGCAAGAAACGGGATCAGGGAATGGAACTTGATCAGATAGCAGATTGGGCAGAGGAAAACAAGCTCCATCTGTGCCACTGGTTTACGGTGGATGATCTGATGTACCTCAAGCGTGGCGGTCGGATCAGCGCAGCCACCGCCATTGTGGGAACCGTGCTGGGGATTAAGCCGGTGCTCCACATGGATGACGAAGGACATTTGATCAATATGAGCAAGGCCAGAGGCAGAAAAGCGTCCATTGCTGCCCTTGCAGAAAAAATCGGGCAGCTGGGTCTTCCGGGGGAGAATAAGACCGTGTTCATCTGCCATGGTGACTGCCTGGAAGATGCAAAGTATCTGGAAAAACTGGTGCGGGAGAAGTACGGTGTGGAGGAAGTGTTTATCGGCTACACCGGTGCTGTGATCGGCTCTCACTCCGGCCCCGGTACGTTGGCGCTGTTCTTTTTGGGAAAGAACCGTTAAGTTAAAATACAGGCCGTGTTGCAATGCAACACGGCCTGATTATTTTATTAACAGCGGCAACAAAACAGCCGACAGAACAGGCAGGCTAACAAACTGGTGCAGGGGCTGGTACGCATGGTAAATCCCCGATAGGAACCGGCTTGCTGACGGTAAGTGGCACTGCCGTGCTCGATCCGGTCTAAGGCGTACAGATACTCCTGATTGTCCGGCTCCATGCTGACCGCGCGGCGAATGTGCTCCAAAGCAGTGACTTGATTGCCTACGCCGTGGTTGGCAAGGGCACTGAGATAATACCAGCGTCCGTTGCGCTCGGTGCTGTTTTGCAGGGCGTTGATGGCCTCCCGGTAGCGCCCAAAGCGGATGTATTGATAGGCGGCTTGCTGGTAGTTGTCGCCGGAAGACTGGCTGCCGGTGCTGCTGTAGTCTCCATAGGCGTTATAGCCGCCGTAACCGCCATAGCCGTTGTTGGGCTGGTTCTTTTCGGGATTTTTGATTTGCTCGTAAGCGGCGTTGATCTCCTGCATTTTCTTGGCGGCAGCGGCATCGCCGGGATTTCTGTCCGGGTGATATTGCTTAGCCAAGCGGCGATAAGCCCGCTTTATTTCATCATCGGATGCATCACGACTGACACCCAGAACTTTATAGGGATCATCGATCATCATGGGCTTTCGCCTCCTTCCGTTTTTGCCCCAGATTGAGCCAAACACCGCTGTAAAGAATGTTATCCAGCAGGGGCTTGTCCTGCACCAGGGGCAGCTTTTCGTAGTATTCAGTGCACCGAGCCATGGTCAGCACCAGATATTCTTCCCACCGGTGGAAGTCTTCGCCGGTACCCATGGCAAGGTAGGGATTAAATTTGTGCTTGCGTGCATCTTTTTTATAGTCCACGGCGGCATCGGCCAGGTAAATGAACCGACCCAGAGCCATGCCCATTTCCCGCAGATCTGCGGCCCACAGGTCTTCTTCATAGACGAGGAGTTCCGCCATCAGCGCACCAAAGCAGTTGGCGCAGGCATCGGGATCGCTGCAATTTTCCTTTTCCAGATCGGAAAGCTGCTGGGTGCAGTCCCGGATGGCGGTACACTGCCGGGGATAACGCTGTTCGATTTCGGGAAGAAATTGACGAAGATGGTCTGCCATCCACTTTTTTGGATGGCTCTTATCGTCCTGCCAGTCGTCCAGGCAGTTATAGTAGGCCAGAACCACATTCATATCGGCGGCGTATTGGGTGTAGGGCGATGCGATCCAATTGCGGCGGATAGGGTGGAGGGCACAGGCATGGTTGCCGCCGTCCTCTTCCGGTTCATACAGGCTCATCAGCAGCAGAGCCAGAAATGTCATATCATAGCTCAAGCTCAGCCGTGCCCGTTGACCGGCCTGGCTGCGGATCGCACGACAAATGCCGCAGTAGACACCGTTATAGCGGTCTTGCTGAGCTTTATTCAGTTCTTTAAAGCTGGCGGTGACAAAGCCAAACATACAATATCCCCCTTTTTGTTCCTATTTTAGGGAGGTTTTGTGAACAGGGTATAAAGAAAATGGAATTTTTTGAAAAATCAGGACTTTCTTTCTGCCAGCCAGCGATTGAAGGCGCCGCCGTAGAACAGGATGCAGATGCAGAAATACAGCCACAGCATTCCCAACGCCAGCGCATAAATAGAGCCGAAAATATTGGTGTAGGTGGTGAAATACTCCACATAGATGGAGAACAGCCGGGTATATACCGACCAGCCAAAGCTGGCCAGCAGCGCACCGGGCAGACTGGTTTGCAGTCCGTGGTTCTTACCGGGATGGAGTGCGTACATGGCGGTAAACAGCACGGTCTGCAACAGTAGCGGCAGGATAAAACTCAGATCAAAGACCTTCAGCAGGAACATGATCGCCGGGTTGGTGGTCATCCACAGGTAGTCGGCAATGGCGTTGCCGAAGACATGGATGACGATGGTCAGCACCAGTGCCACTAAAAATAAAAAGGTATAGACGACGCTGATGCCTCTTTTTTGCAAATAGCTATGGCGGTCGTCAATGCCGTAAACGGCGTTAAAGCCCAGCAACAGGCCATAAGTTCCTTTGCTGGCAGACCAAAGGGTGACCAGCACCGACACTGAAACCAGCGTGCCGGAAGAATGGCGGTAGATGGTTTCGATCAGGTATTCCACGCTGGATAGCAGGGATTGGGGCACAAAGCCCTCCAGCAGTTCCATCAGATCCTGCACGCCGTAGTCGGTGTGGCGCAGGATGCCCAGTAGGAGCAGCAGACAGGGGAATATGGACATAATAAAGAAAAATCCGGTGTGGGCGCTGTGCAGAGGGATATCCATAGGGCGCAGAAAGTCCAAAACGGATTTGTACTTTTCATAAAGGGAGCGCAGGGTTTTCAATGGGGCACCTCCTGCCGAAAATACGGGAAAAGCCCGCTGCACCTTGAATGACGAAGATGCAGCGAGCCTTGCACCTACGGAAATATTATTCCGCAGAAATCAGATAATAGTACACCGGCTGACCGCCGTTGATGAGATTCACATCGGCATCGGGGCAGATCTCGGCAAAGATGTCGGCTGCCTTCTGGGCATGACGCTCTTTCACATCTGCACCGTAGTAGATGGTGATGTATTCCTTGCCTTCATCACGAACCTTTTCTGCCAGGGAACGCAGCAGCACGCGGATATCCTGACTGGTACCGAAGAGGGCAGAACCGTAGAGGGCCAGATAGTCGCCTTCGTGAATGTCATAGCCGTCGAAATCGGAGTTACGGGCGGCGTAGGTGATCTGCATGGTGTCCACGGTGGGCAGTGCTTCTGTCAGAGCAGCTTCGTTTTCTTCGGTAGTACCGTCCATATTGAAGCTGAGCATGGCAGTGATGCCCTGAGGCACGGTCTTGGAGGGGATGACGATGACCTTCTTGGGGGTCAGGGCATCCACCTGCTGGGCAGCCATGATGATGTTCTTATTGTTGGGCAGCACGAAAACGGTCTCGGCAGGCACCTGATTCACAGCTTCCAGAATGTCCTGGGTGCTGGGGTTCATGGTCTGACCGCCGGAGATGATGCCATCTACGCCCAGATTGCGGAACACATCGGCAAGACCGTCGCCGGCGCAGACGGAAACCACGCCCAGAGCCTTTTCCGGCTCAGCGATCTGGGGGGCTTTTTCGGCGGCAGTCATCACTTTTTCGGTGTGCTGCAGGCGCATATTCTCAATTTTCACGGTGACAAAGGAACCGTATTCGATGGCTTCGTGGAGCGCCTTACCGGGGTCATTGGTGTGGACATGGACTTTAATGATCTCCTCATCGTCCACCAGAACCAAAGAGTCGCCCAGAGAATCCAGAAAGGCACGGAGCTTTTCGGGATCGTTGTTGTTTTCGCGCTGGATGATGAACTCGGTGCAGTAGGTGAAGGTGATATCTTCGGTGTTGAAATCGGAGAAATCAGCACTGTCTTTGACTTCGGCGGTGGTTTCGGGGGCCACAATGTCTTCCCCACGCAGGGCGCACATCATGCTCTCCAGTGCGATCAGCCAGCCCTTACCGCCGGCATCCACCACGCCGGCCTTTTTCAGCACCGGGTTCTGGTTGGTGGTATTGGCCAGAGCCACCTGTGCTTCGGCAATGGCGGCTTCGTGGACATACTCAAAATAGTTATTTTCTTTGGCAGCCTGGGTGGCCTTGGCAGCGGCCAGTCGGGCGACGGTCAAAATCGTACCTTCGGCAGGCTTCATAACAGCCTGATAGGCAGCATCCACACCCTCTTGCAGGGCGGCAGCCCACAGCACGCCGTCGCAGCTGTCATGGTCTTTCAGCTTTCTGGAAATGCCACGCATCAGCAAAGACAAAATAACACCGGAGTTGCCACGGGCACCACGGAGCATGGCACCGGCAGCGGTCTTGGCGGCAACGCCCAGGGAGGGATCGTCGGTCTTGCGCAGATCCTGAGCGGCAGCGTTGATGGTCATGGACATGTTGGTGCCGGTGTCACCGTCGGGAACAGGGAAGACATTCAGTTCGTTGAGATGCTGTTTGTTGATCTCGATGCCAGCAGCGGCGCTGATCATCAGTCGGCGAAAATCGGCGCCGTTAATTATCTGTTTCACTCTTTTACCTCCAAAATCAGCCGATCATCATCGAATCGATATACACATTCACAGCCCGAACCTGGGTGCTGGTGTGCTTGGTGACCACATAGCGCACTTCGGAAATGATGGAGGAAGCCACGGCGTTCAAATTCACGCCGTTGTCCACCATGATGTGCAGGTCGATGGAAATGGAGTCGTCTTCGTGGAACTGCACCCGAACGCCTTTGCTGGCGGATTCCTTGCGCAGCAGGTGGTACACGCCGTCCTTCATGGAACGGGCAGCCATACCCTTGACACCAAAGCAGTTGGTGGCAGCGGTACCGGCAATATCGGTGTAGACACTGGTGCTGACATTGACGCAGCCGTTATTTGTATTGTGTTGAGTCATAATAACCTCCTAGTCTGATGGTGCCCGAAAAACGGTCACACCATGCTCTCCTCCCAGCAATCGGGAGCGGACAGACCCATCATCTTAACAATGGTGGGGGCAACATTGGCAAGGCCGAAGTTGCCGTCTTTCACGGTCCAAGTCTTAGCGGTATCATAAATAATGAAGGGAACGGGGTTGAGAGAGTGGGCGGTGCGGACGGAAGTTTTGCCCTTCTTGGTTTCGGTCATCTGGTCGGCGTTGCCGTGGTCGGCGGTGATGAGGA
>CAZJCA010000063.1:0-9461 GCA_964544505.1 uncultured Oscillospiraceae bacterium | reverse complement strand
GGTGATGCTCCAACAGGGACTTGTAGTGGCTGGCAAAGGGTTCTCCGGTCAAAATTGCCACTCTACGCCGAAGCCGGAGAAAGCCGCCGTAGGACAAATCGAAGCTATGGTGGGTCTTTTTGCATTGTACAGTAACACCCATGTTAATTTACCTCCACGATTTCAGTGCCGCAGACGCCACAGAAGTCCGTATCTCGCTCTTCGTTACAAACAGGGCAGATGTGTTTGCTTTGCGGCAGCTTTGTACCGCAGTCCGTACAGTAGGAGTCGGTGGCAGCTTTCCATCTGCCACAGTCGGGGCAGGTGGTAGTTGACAGGTATTGGCATGCAGTGAACATCAACACAAACCCAAGGCCAAAAGCAATCACACTATTTATAAGGGGGTATAATGTGCTTTTTTTGCTTTCTTGAGCGTTATCCCTTTTTTCAATCATGTAGTACGCTACGATACTGGAAGCTGCCAACATCAAGCAGAATCCGACAATGAGACCCGCATTACCGACAGTTGTTGAATGAACGCCGTTGCTGGTAGACATGAGGAAATAAAAGAGTGCGATCAAAGCCACCCAGGCAATAGCGTTCAGGGTAATGCCAATGGCAGTTTTGATCCGCTTCTTTGGTTTGTTCGTTACACTCACGGTTGTACCTCCGTATTCTTCTGGTTGTAGAATTCCTCCCAGCGGGCAACGGTCAACGGAAGTCCGGTTTCGGGATCCAGCATAACGGTCAGACCGCCCATGCCTGCGTAGCTGGCTTTTTCTCGGTACTGGACATAGACGACATCGGTAAGGGCATCTCGATAGTAGTAAAACATACTATTACCATAGCTTCCTCGACAGGAGCCAAGATATTCCATGCCCACGGCGACTTCATTATCTGAAGCGGCGGTGGCGGATGCAGTCATGCCGCAGCCACAGAGGAGCGGTAGGATCAGCAGGAGAGCGAGGGAGAAAGAAATGATTTTGATTTTTTTGGAATGGAACATTAGGATACCTCCGTTTTCTTGCCGCAGACAGAGCAAAATTTGTCGCTGGGGTACAGCTCTTTGCCGCAGTCGGAACAGTAGTTGTTTTCGCCAGAAGGGGAAGTGGATGTAGACGGCGTTGAGAAGCTGCCGTTGGAAAGGTCTACATTAAAGTCGGTTGTAACGGAATTTTCCGGGATGTAGATCATGTATCTGGTCTCGAACCAGTTGGTTATGAGAATCCATTTGACCCAACTTTTTTCCCAGCACATCTGCTGCATTTCAATCCGAGGCGTTTCGCTGTTGCTTTCGCAGATGTAGGCGTTATTTGCCGGAATGGAAGCAATGTGCTTGCCTACATCGGTTTCCTCAATGTAGTAATAGTACGCATCGCCATTCACATGGCCGGAGCCAAGGAAAAATTTGCCCTGTGCGCCAATGTTGTCGTTCAGCGCATAAATCTCTGTGGTGTTGACGGTCTGATAGTCATGCTTGCAAAAAATACAGACGGGGACTGTGCAGATGATATTGGCAATCATAGCAATAATCAGTCCGATCAGGGCACAAGGAGCAATAAAGATTGATTTCCTCTTGAAGTCAGTCCCTATATACTCCCCAAGAAAGTGAAATGGTACAAGGATGGGAAAGATAATAAACCAAAGCATAAAGTGACCTCCTTATTCGTCGCCCACATCACGCCCAGCAGCATACTTTTCGATGGCGAACATCAATTCCTCAAAGGTAAGGTCGTGGTCAACATCGATAGATTCACAGCTCGGTAGGTGGATGTGTAGGCAGGTGATATAGGCATCGTTTTCGGGGCAAAGGCTGCACTCGGTATACCAGTCTTTGTAAAGCGTGGATGCCTTTGTGGATCTGACGGTGACTTCGTTGCCGTCGGCATTCTCGTATTGAAAACTGACCATGATCTGGGAGCGAGGAACGCCCTGCAACTTGGGGATCACATTCTCAAAGGAAAGGGAAAGGGCTGTTTTAGCAGGTCGCATATAAGTACCTTCTTTCTATTTTTTCTCTCGTTGGGCAAGGGGCTTACCCCAAATATCATCTACTGCAACCAGTCCGAACTCTGGGCTTCGGCTGTCAGTGCTGTGATCCGGGTTATCTCCGAGTACATACACATAGCCTTCCGGGACAATGGAGCTGCCCCAGTATCCTTCGTATCCGGCAACAGACACATCATCCCCGGCCACAAAGGCTACACGCTTCATGCAGACTGCGTTTCTCCAGTAGAGCATTACAACATCGTCAACCATCGGTTGCCCCCACAGACGGAAACTGACGATAAAAGTACCTTCTGTGTATGTAGGCTCCATGCTTGGGCCGCTTGTGATAAAGAAGCGGAAGTTAAGGATAAAGAACAGGGCAACCGCCAGAATAATGAACACGCAGAGGTAAAACCATCTGCTTTTTGTGGTTGCGGCAACCGATGGTTGCGGGGAAGGGGACTTCTTAGCCATTACTATTCCTCCTACGCCACCATGAAAAATAGTTTCCAAAGAATGGGGTGCTTTTTGATATTCCGTATCAACCTCCGGGCGACTTCTGCATTCACATTTTCATAGTTCCCGGTGTCAATAACACATCCATCTTTGGATACCAGCAAATTTGCCATCAGACAGGAAAAATCTCGCCCATCCAAGTATGTTTGAGTGTCTAATTTTTTTGTGATGGCTTTCAGTTCGTTGCCGTCCCAATCAATTTTGCTTGCTTGTTTCATTTGGAACCCTCCTGTTTTGCTTTGCCGTTTTCGGCACCGCCATTTTCTTTGGTAGGGGGCGGAAGAATTTCCTTAACGGCCTTGATCGCATCGTAAAGGCCATCCCAATAAGCGTCTGCTTCTCGCTGGATGGTTTGGATCTCAGCCTGTGCTTTGGCAAGTGCGACTTGCTTTTTCAGATCACGGCGGGATGATAGCTTGTCCAGAATTGCATCCAGATCCTTGGCTGTGATCTGCGGATTGGTGGTTTCGCTTATTTGCAATTTATCCATTTTTTCTCCTTGTATATCGACGGTACCCACAGATCCAAAGGTTGACAACTTCCACAAGACATTGGACGCTTCGAGGAAGCCTTCCGCAAGATTGTCCAGATGGGTTTCTCCGTTTTGGATCAGCTTCACTGTTTTCTTGTATTCTTCGTCAAAAGCCTTTTGGATAGTGTCACGATCCAGTGTGATCCGCTGCTTATTCGCCATTGTCAAGACCTCCCATCAGTTCTGGGGGAATGTGGTTGTTTGTCCATTGAATAAGACAATCACACATCCTCACCTTGCGGTGCTTGACCGCCACAAGTGCTGCTGCATCGAATTTTGTTGCAATTACAGCATTGCTTTTCAAATTCTTCTTTTGAGTAGCAGTGGAACGGAACAGCTTTTCCGCAATGAACACATTTCCAGTGTGGTTCACAGCCGTTGTACATCAGATTTTCCACTCTGATTGCTTTGTGTTTCAACTTGATCACTCCTCTTTATTTTTTCTGCTACACGCCTTCCATTTTTGCCCTCCAGACCAGCTCTTTGGCAAGCCTGTCCAGGGCCTCTAGCCGCTGGGTATCCGGCAAGCATTTTGTAGCGGCTGCTTCTGCTGCAAATGTTGCCAGGATGTTCTTGAAAGCAGATGCATCTGCTCGGATCTGCTGTTCTTCCAGATATTTCTCTAATGCAGTCGCAATAGAGTCGTGCTTGAAATAGGCAGTGTCATAACGCCCAACACCGGTAGTCTGGTAATATTCCCAGTTGTCCTCAGCCTTGCGCCGGTGCTTTGCAGCGGCTTCTCGCACAATATCCTTTGCTGTTTTTTCAACCATTCTCGCCACCCTCGCTTTCCTTCAAAAGATCCGGGTTGTCGTGGATATTGCCGATGACTGTAATTTCGTCTAAGGAGTCCCAGATTTCTTCCCATTCCACCCCGATGTTTTCGGTTATGTAGAAACTAGGTTGCTTGCTGTCCCATGTAACCACACCTATGGAAAGTGTCTCCACTCCGTCACCGGCATAATCCACATATCCATCAGGGTATGTGCAGATGTCCCCCTCAAAAATCTTCTTGCCGTTCTTGTCGGTCAGACCAGTGTACTGACCTACGGTTTTGGGGGCTACTTCGTACCAATCTGGATAAAATTCACCACAGTCGCTTTCAGCGTAGCTGGTATAGATCCGATGGGACTCGTGACCTTTGTCGTCGTGCAAATGGACATAATAGCCTTCCACCCATTTGCCATTGTCGGTTCTTTTTCCTCTGGTCAGCAAAATTTCAGCCATTGTTAGTACCTCCATCCATCTTAGCGTGGCAGTTTGGGCAATATCCATCAAACAGATATAGTTTCGCACCTATAAAGCCAATTCTTACTTTGCACTCGGAACATGTTTCGGTAGTTTTGGTTACTGTGAATTTGTGAGCTGGAACATAGAGGTCGATTTCTTTAATATCCAGCCATACGCCATGTCTCACTGGCTCTGCATCGATCACTGGAAACTGTGGCGGCTTCCAGCAATATTGATGGCTGCCACGCCGTTCAGAACAGGTGTCACGAGAACCGCACATTTCACATTTCCCGAAGGCACGCTTAGAGATCTCAGCATCGACTATTTCTTTGCTTACATATTCATCCATTGTTCTTTTCCTCCTTATCTTTACATACACGGCAAATGCGGCCTTCGCCCCATTTGAAAAGTGTTACATTGGCCTTGCCGCATACACAGCACCTCAAAACACCTACAACTCTTTGCGACTTGCATCTTCCAAAGAATGATTTCGTGTCCTGTGCTGAGTAGGAGCCACCAAGAGCGGTATTTATTGCTGCTGTTGCTACAAGTAGTTCCGCTGCTTTTTCCTTGCCGGTCTCGCTTGAACCGTAAGCCATCACAAAACATCCTCCACATAGCACCAACTCTGTGGCGGCATCCGCAGTGCCTTCGTGAATAGATAGCTTGCATAGCTTCGGCGGCTGGGATCACCACTTCCATCGTAAAGCTGGTACTCAAAATCGGATGCGTTGAGCGTCCCGGCCTTATAAAACTCGCCTAGATCCTTCGGCTGGTCATAGATTTTCAGACCAGAGATATGCCAGCCGGTGAATTCGTGAAAGCCGGTGCCGAGGTACTTCCGTAGTTTTCGCACACTGACACAGGAAGCCTTGGAAATAGGGTTATTTCCCCAGTTCGGGTCATTGCTCTGGGCAATAAGCCGATGCTCCAGCTCGCCGTATTCGTCAAAATCATCTGGCTTGTAGATCTCGCAGATGCTTTCGTGGGTCTTGTCGTCCCATAGCTCTGCTTCATACTGCGAGATTTTGTCGCAAGTGAACTCTGCAACCACCTTCGTATCCAGTCGAACCGGAGGGGAGCTGAACCGAAGCCACCCTTTAGGAGCTTTTGTGCAGTAGATATAGCACTTGAACGGTGTTTCCAGATTTGGGCCATTTTTCCGAATTTCCAGCGTTTTCTCGCCGCTGAGGATCTTTTCTACCCATTCAGGGCGAATACTTATCATTACCGCCTTTTCCATGTAGTCACTTCCTTCCGATATTGTCCAGCCATGTGCCAGAAATCAGATTGGGCATTGCGTTGGTATCGCTTGGAACAGGAAGTCCCATTTGCTGCAACAGCTGCTTTACAGAACTTACATTGCTGTAACCGAGCCTTCCGGCAATGTAGGCCAGTTCGCACTCATTACGAGCAGACTTGAGCATTTCTGCAATAGCGGTGTAGCGCAGATCCCTGGCGGTAGCATTGACTTCCGCCCGGTCGAAGTATTTTTTCAATGCCTTCTGTACGCCACGGGGAGTAAGTCTTCTACGGTAGTTATTGGAGATAAACAAGGCATTGTCGTGGAGATCCGTATAGACTGCTTCAACCGGATCTCGGAATTCAGCGATGTAGGCATCCAGTGCTTTTTGACAAGCTTCTGTCAGGTAGACTTTTCGACCTGCTATGATCATGGTGTCTTCGATATAATCCTGGCATCGAATTTTCACCAGCTCGCCAATATTTGCTCCAGTGGTCACGATAAGCAAAACAATGGCCTTATCACGAGTAGCGGGATTTACAACCACCAGCGGATTATGGATCTGATTTTCTATTGTGTTTAAGGCTGCGTGTTTTTCTATGGCTTCCAGCACCCTGGATATCTCCGCAGGGGAGAGAATGCGGCAGGGTTCAGAAGGAATAACATCTTCCCAATGTTCCTGTACAGGGTTCTTGGAAATAGACACGCCCAGTTCTTCCTGATACCGGAAGATATAGTCGTAAAATTGCCGAAGACTGGGCAACTTTCTACGCTGAATGGTCAACTTGGTCATGTGGCGATCTTGCACCAAATATTCCAGATAGTCGGCAATATCGTCTTCGGTGACAGCGGCGATGGTTGCAGCGGTGATATTCTCAATGGAATAATCAATGTCTTTCGCTGGTTGTAGAGTATTTGGTTCACGCTGGGCAAGGAATGTAAAGAATGTTTTCATATCCCAGTATCGGGCATCCAGTGTTTTTGGCGCATTATTCTTAACGGTCTTGAGGTACCGCAGATAGCTTTCCAATACCGGGGGGCAGTTTTTATAGGTCATAGCTTAATCCTCAATAAGATTTGCCCCGCAATGGGAGCAGTAGGAAGTGTTCGGGTCGATGGAGCGTCTGCATTCAGGGCACTTGGGCTTTGCAGTGGTCTCAGTTCCGCAGGTAGGGCAGTAGGTAGATGTGCAACTTACCTGGCAGGCAGGGCAGTATTGGTGGGAATTGCTGTCGTATACCTTAAAGCCCATAATGAGTATCATGGCGCAAATGGCAAGAAGTGCATAAAGCCTTCCGGTTTCCATTGCATAGGTAAAAGAGCAGGCAAGGTCTTTGATATATTCCAGAAGTTTTTCCTTTATTTTCTTCACTTGGCATCATCCTTTCCGGCAAGTAGATCTTTCACAAATCGCTTTGCCTAATGTTCTATCAAATTTCGCACACCCCTCGCTTTAGTCATGCAGTTGCTGACAAAAAACAAGTTTTGTCTTCTCCGTAAATCACAGCGAATATGTATAACTACCAGAAATACACACACGAAGCTAAATAAAAAACTACATTCGCCTTTACAAATTTATCTGCGAACATAGATACGCAAAAGGGTAGTTCCGGTAGCAAACCGAAACTCTAACTATATGATACCACACTTCCGTGTGGTGTCAACAATTTTTTTCGACATTTTCTTTTCTTTCGATGCCTTTCCCTGATCCTGTGTTTTTGCTGTCCTTTGACCTTGCGTTGCACTCCTTTTCGCCTCTACGGACTGTCCCTGCGGTCTGTTCCTGTATGCCTTTGGCTATTTCCTGTCTTTGCCTGCCCGGTACCGCTTTCCCCGGTGCTACGCACCTGCAACCATTTTTTCTTTCGTCTTTCGACCTCTTCGTTTGTTCTCCTTTCTTCCTGTCTGTTCCTATTCCTTCCTATTTATTCCTATTCCTTCCTATTTATTCCTATTACCTCCTATTCTTTTCCTATTTATTTCCTATTATTTTTCCCTATTCCTATTATTTCCTATTCTATTCCTTATATAAAACGGCGGCGGGGGAGGGCGGTGACATATATATTGGAGATGATTATTGGGGTATTGTTGGTGTATGTTCGTAGATACTTAGATATTATTGATATTATTTAGTTTTTTGGATTATTGATTTGATGGCTTTGTTGTTTATATCGATGGCCTGGATAAATGGAGGTAGCCTGGAGACAGTGGTTGCAGGTATGTAATATGGGGGATGGTTAGAAGGTTAGGGTTTAGGTTTTTGGTTGGATGGGGTGGACAGGTGGGATAGGCTGGCAAGATGGTGGCGGGCTTGATTGCTGCGTTGCCGGGGTGCTGCCAAAGGGCACTTGAAATTGAGCCGGTCGATTTCTGGTGGAATGCACCTGTGTCCGAGAATATGCCGATCTACCGCATCGGGGACGCCCTCTACTGCGCCGCCGGATGGAACGGTGAGTGCTACTGCGAAAGTTTCCGGGTTTTGGATAAATTCACGGCTGCCGAGACCACAACACACGAAATGACGCCAATCTACCGCTACCAGGACGAAGAAAAAGAGCTGGACGAAGACGGCGATGACAACGACACCGACTTTGAAATTGTCGGTTTCGCAATCTGCTAAACGGAAAGGGGCATTGTATAATGACACCAAAACAGTATTCTTTCGCTGTTGCCGAAGCAGCGAGCTACAACAACATTGACGCATACATTTCCGATCTGGCGACTTCCTCCATCTGGGAGGATGCGGCAGATGCTCAGATCCCTGCAACCAGAGCTGATGACCTGCGGCAGATCTGGACAGCAGTTCATCGGAGCTTTAAGCAGATCCTTACCGATGCCTGCGTCACACAGGCTAAGTTCTGTGCTCGCTTCGCAGTCCCCAAGCGCACTGTGGAAGCATGGAGCATGGGGGAGCGAGCCTGTGCGGTCTATGACAGGCTAATGTTCCAGCAGCTGTTGGGCCTGTTGCGGGTAAAGGTACAGCTGTTTGAGTTTGCCTATATCAACAAATACAAGTTTGCTGAGTTCCCGGAAACAGCAAGAATGTATTATGAATATCGGGACGAAACCTTTGTCCGGGATCGTTTCACTTTTGCTCCCGGCAGTATTGTGTACTGGGGCGAAGATGCAGTCAACGCCCGCCACGCTGTTTCCAGCAACGCCTATGAGGCAGATAACTATCTTGACAGTGCATTGGATGGTTTCTGTGATGGCTGCAACGATATTTTTCGCTTCCCGGATGGAAAGCTATATGCTGTTGAGCGGTCGTGGTGCGGTGACTTCGGCTATCTTCCTCTGATGTGGAGGGAAGTCATCGAAAACAAGCAGGAAGACGATCCAGCGGATGATCCCAATATCGAACGCAAGTATATTGTGGTAGACGAGTTCAACTATCGGGACTATCCTCACGGATCTGGAGATAGCTGGCAATATGTGTATGATACGCCCGAAGAAGCCAACGCCCAGGCTTCAATGAGATGGCATCATCTGACATCCCAGGGACGCCAAAAGCGCCATGTGTATGCTGGCGTGATCACCCAGGACGACTTGGATGATTATGCTATTGATGAAGATACCGGCAAAGTTGATTGGAATTGCTGGAATAATTACAATACATTCCCCGGTGCTTTTGACAGCTTCAATCTTGAGGAAGAAGAGGAAGAATAATATAGTACAGCGGTACATAAAACAACTGAAAGCAGTGACATCTGCAGAAGAAGCCGCTGAAATCATCAACCGATGTGCAGACGATGGGGTTTTGGTAGAGGTGTTGCCTAAGCTGGAGCATGACTATATCGTTGATGGCACAAGCCGTGGCTACATGGCTGCTTTAGTCTCGCTACATGCCAAGCGTGAGATTATCCTTGATCTCCTTCAGGGGTCTGACGATTCCGGACGTCATAAAGAAACTCGCCACGAAAGAGAGGAAGAGGGCGCACAGCAGGACGTAGATCATCGTGGGGACGGTCTTTC
>CAZJCA010000062.1:0-9770 GCA_964544505.1 uncultured Oscillospiraceae bacterium | reverse complement strand
CGGTCAGAGCGTAGGGACGGATGGTAGCGTGGGGGCAGACATAAGCACAGTTGTTACACTGGATACACTTGGTCTCGTCCCAGTGAGGAACGGTAACGGCAACGCCACGCTTCTCGTAAGCAGAAGCGCCCAGGGGGAACTGACCGTCAGCCAGACCGTCGAATGCGGAGACGGGCAGGGAGTAGCCGTCCATCTTGCCAACGGGGTTGAGGATGGTCTTGACCACCTTAACGGTAGCCTCGGGTCCTTCCAGAGCCAGCTCAACGGGAGCAGCCTCGGCGGTAGCCCAGGAAGCGGGAACATCGATCTTGACATAAGCGGTAGCACCGGCATCGATAGCGTTCCAGTTCTTCTCGACAACATCCATACCCTTCTTAGCGTAGGAGCGCTCAGCAGCATCCTTCATGTACTTGACAGCTTCCTCGGCGGGCATGACCTTAGCCAGAGAGAAGAAGGCAGACTGCAGGATGGTGTTGGTACGCTTGCCCATGCCAACCTTGATGGCCAGGTCAATAGCGTTGATGGTGTACAGCTGAATGTTGTTTTCAGCAATGTAGCGCTTGGAAGCGGCATCCAGGTGATGCTCCAGCTCCTCCATGTTCCACTGGCAGTTGATCAGGAACACGCCGCCGGGCTTGACGTCCTGAACGATCTTGAAGCCCTTGGTGATGTAGGAGGGGTTGTGGCAGGCCACGAAGTCAGCCTTGTTGATGTAGTAGGGGGACTTGATGGGCTTGTCACCGAAGCGCAGGTGGCTGATGGTCACGCCGCCGGTCTTCTTGGAGTCATACTGGAAGTAAGCCTGAACGTACTTGTCAGTATGGTCGCCGATGATCTTGATGGAGTTCTTGTTAGCGCCAACGGTGCCGTCGCCGCCCAGACCCCAGAACTTGCACTCGATGGTGCCTTCTGCAGCGGTGTTGGGGGAGACCTTCTCTTCCAGAGACAGGTTGGTCACATCGTCAACGATACCGATGGTGAACTCGTTCTTGGGCTCAGCCTTTGCCAGCTCTTCGTAGACAGCAAAGACGGAAGCGGGGTGGGTATCCTTGGAACCCAGACCGTAACGGCCACCGATCACAGTCACATCGTGACGGCCGGCCTTAGCCAGAGCCATAACGACATCCTGATACAGAGGCTCGCCCTGGGAGCCGGGCTCCTTGGTACGGTCCAGAACAGCGATCTTCTTAGCGGTGGCAGGGATAGCAGCCAGCAGGTGCTTGGAAGACCAAGGACGGAACAGGCGGACCTTGACCAGGCCGACCTTCTCGCCGTGAGCGTTCAGGTAGTCGATGACTTCCTCAGCAACATCACAGAAAGAGCCCATGCAGACGATCACACGGTCAGCATCCTCTGCGCCGTAGTAGTTGAACAGCTGATAGTTGGTGCCCAGCTTTTCGTTGACCTTGCCCATGTACTTCTCGACCACTGCGGGCAGGGCGTTGTAGTACTTGTTGCAGGCTTCACGGTGCTGGAAGAAGATGTCGTCGTTCTCGTGAGAACCACGCATTGCAGGACGCTCGGGGTTCAGGGAGTGCTTGCGGAAGTCCTCAACGGCCTCCATATTGCACATTTCCTTCAGATCCTCGTAGTCCCAAATAGCCACCTTCTGGATCTCGTGAGAGGTACGGAAGCCGTCGAAGAAGTTGATGAAGGGAACCTTGCCTTCGATGGCTGCCAGGTGAGCAACAGCGGACAGATCCATGACTTCCTGCACATTGGACTCAGCCAGCATAGCGAAACCGGTCTGACGGCAGGCGTACACGTCGGAGTGGTCACCGAAGATGTTCAGAGCCTGTGCAGAAACAGTACGGGCAGACACATGGAACACGGAGGGCAGCAGTTCGCCGGCGATCTTGTACATATTGGGGATCATCAGCAGCAGACCCTGAGATGCGGTGTAGGTGGTGGTCAGAGCACCGGCGGCCAGAGAGCCGTGAACGGTACCTGCGGCACCGGCCTCAGACTGCATCTCAACGACCTTGACAGTGTCGCCGAAGATGTTCTTACGGCCAGCGGCTGCCCACTGGTCAACATTGTCGGCCATGGGGGAAGAGGGGGTGATGGGGTAGATGCCAGCTACTTCAGTAAATGCGTAGCTAACGTGGGCGGCAGCAGTATTGCCGTCCATAGTCTTAAATTTTCTTGCCAAAATGAAATACCTCCTAAAGTATTCAAATTTCGTCCCCTACATCATACCACTTATTTTTTATTTTGTAAAGTCATAAAGTTCTTCCTTTCGGGAAAAAAGAACAGAAAAACTTGGGATTATTTTGGACAGAAGAACAAAAATTGTCCCTCATCAGCAATGCCGGGGCCGTGAAATGAAAAATACTTGTGTTTTGTGCTGGGATGCGGTATAATCATCTAAAATGGCAGAAAGGGGCGCTTTTATGATATGCAGTGTCCATACCCTGGGCATCACAGGCATCCAGGGAAGCAGTGTGGTAGCCGAGTGCTATATTTCCAACGGCTTGCCGGGATTTGATGTGGTCGGTCTTCCTGATGCGGCGGTAAAAGAAGCACGGGAGCGTGTTCGTGCTGCGGCGAAAAACAGTGGCCTCAGCTTTCCCGTCAGCCGTATCACCGTGAATTTGGCGCCTGCTAATTTAAAAAAGGCAGGTACCCACTATGATCTGCCAATTCTGCTTAGCATTTTGTGCGCCGCCGGTTCGGTGCGCCGCCCCAAATCCACCAGTGCGTTCATTGGTGAGCTGGGACTGGACGGAACGGTTCGTCCTGTATCCGGTGTGCTGCCCATGGCCATTGCTGCCAAGAAAGAGGGGATCCAAGCCCTCTTTGTTCCGGCAGAAAATGCTCCGGAAGCCACCCTGGCCCGTGGCCCTGCCATCTATCCGGTAAGAAATATTCGAGAGCTGGCTGCCGGACTGAACGGCGAGACCCAGTTAACGGAAGAACCGCTGTGGCTGCCGACCAAACAAGAGGTCGTTGGTCTGGACTTTAAAGATGTATTGGGGCAGGAGAATGTAAAGCGTGCTCTGGAAGTAGCTGCTGCAGGCAGCCATAATGTGCTGCTCATCGGCCCTCCCGGCTCGGGTAAGAGTATGCTCAGCAAGCGGTTGCCTTCCATTTTGCCGGATATGACATGGGAAGAGTCCTTGGAGATCACCCAGATCTGTTCCGTCATGGGAATGCTGTCTGCCAAAGAGCCGCTGGTGACCCGTCGGCCTTTCCGCAGCCCCCATCATACGGTTTCCAATGCCGGTCTTGTGGGTGGAGGGACAAATCCGAAACCCGGCGAGATCTCCATGAGCCACAAGGGCGTGCTGTTTTTGGATGAATTGCCGGAGTTCCATAAGGATACCCTGGATCTGATGCGCCAGCCTTTGGAAGACGGGAAAGTGACCATTTCCCGGGTGTCAGGTGTAGTGACTTATCCGGCAGAATTTATGATGGTCTGTGCCATGAATCCCTGCAAATGCGGCTGGTATGGTGATCCCAGTGGTCGTTGTACCTGCTCGGAACGGTCAGTCAATGACTACCGCAGCCGTATTTCCGGCCCACTTCTGGACAGAATTGATATTGTAGTGGAAGTGCCAGCGGTGCATTTTGAAGAACTGCGTGCCAGAGCGGAAGCAGAGCCCTCCGCACAGATCAAGAAACGGGTAGATGCTGCCCGGAAAGTGCAAAATCATCGGTTTGAAAGCAAAAACGGAATGTGCAACGCCCGTATGGGACCGGATGAAATGCGTACCTACTGCGCTTTGGACGAGGCTTGCGCCGCCATGATGAAACAGGCTTTTGAAGCCATGGGGTTGACCGCCCGCAGTTATGATCGGATCTTGCGTGTGGCAAGAACCGTTGCCGATCTGGACGGCAGTGAAAACATCCAGCCCCAGCATATCGCTGAAGCCATCCAGTATCGGGCAGTGAATTTGGGAAATCGATAATTTGAGAGGATCATGTAGAAAATGAACGAGATTTTTTTGATGAAATTGGGCGAGATCGTCCTGAAGGGTGCCAATAAGCGCCAGTTTGAAAATAAGCTGCGGCAGAATGTTCGCCGCCGTCTGAAAGCTTACGGTAATTTTGATGTTTACATCATGCAGTCTACCCTCTATGTAGAGCCCATGGACGAAATGGCAGATGTGGAAGGAGCGTGGGAAGCCTGCCGCAGTGTGTTTGGTGTGGTCAGCATTTGCCGGTGTCGTCCCTGCGAAAAGAATATGGATGCCATCTTCAACGCCGTGGAGGAATATCTGGGGGATGATTTGGACTTTGCCCGTTCTTTCAAGGTGGAGTCCCGGCGCTCCGATAAAGCATTCCCCATGACTTCCATTGCCATTTCCCAGGAAATCGGCGGACGACTGGCAGAAGCTCATCCGAACTGTAAAGTAGATGTCCACAAGCCGGAGTATACCGTCTATGTGGAAATCCGTGATCTGGCAGCCTATGTCCATGGACCTGCGGTGCCCGGTGCAGGCGGCCTGCCTACCGGTGTGGGTGGTCGTGCCATGTGCCTGCTGTCCGGCGGTATCGACTCTCCCGTTGCAGCGTATATGATCGCCAAGCGTGGTGTGGAAATTGAAGCTGTTCACTTCTTCTCCTATCCGTACACTTCGCAGTTGGCAAAGGACAAGGTTATTGAGCTTGCCCGTCTGGTGACAAAGTATTCCGGCCGTATGACAGTGAATATCGTTTCCTTTACGGAGATTCAGGAAGCCATTCGGGATAATTGCCCGGAGGAGTATTTTACCCTCATTATGCGCCGTTTTATGATGGAGATCTCTCAGCGGATCGCCAAGCGTGACGGCTGCGGTGCATTGATCACCGGCGAAAACCTGGGTCAGGTAGCCAGTCAGACCATGGAAGCCATGACGGTTACCGGCGCTGTGGTGGATATTCCTGTGTTTATGCCCCTGATCGGCATGGATAAGGAGGAAATCGTCACCATTTCCCGAAAAATCGGCACATTTGATACTTCTGTCCTGCCTTATGAGGACTGCTGCACCGTCTTTACCCCCAAGCACCCCAAGACAAAGCCCACCATCGGTCAGCTGATCCATGCGGAAATGAAGCTGGATCGTCAGGCGCTGATCGAGCGTGCATTGGAGAATGTGGAAAAGATCGTGGTGAAGTACCATGATGAAAACCAGTAAAGCGGTTTTGGAGGCGTTGGCAGGGAAGACCCTTGCCACCGCAGAAAGCTGCACCGGCGGCGGTATCGGCGCTGCGCTGACTGCTGTGCCGGGGGCATCCAGCGTGTACAAAGGCGGCATCATCAGCTATTGCAACGAAGTAAAGCATAGACTATTGGATGTGCCGGAGGAAATGCTTGCCCAGTTCGGTGCGGTATCTGCTCTTGTGGCGGAAGCCATGGCGCAGGGGGCTAGAAATGCCCTGCAAGCGGATGTTGCTGTGTCCGTTACGGGGCTGGCAGGTCCTTCCGGGGATGAATTTGGAAATCCTGTAGGCACGGTGTTTATCGGCTACGCAGATGGTCATCACACTGTTTCCCGAAAATTCCTTTTTGACGGGGATCGGGATCAGGTGCGCCAATGTGCCATGGAAGCTGCTTTGCGCCTTGTTTTGGAGGAAGTTCATGATCGGTAAAATTCGCAACATGATCAAAACCCACAGGGCGCTGGTCGCTTATATGTTTTTTGGCATTCTAACCACGATCGTGGACTATCTGGTGTACTTGCCCTGTTACAACTGGCTGAAACTGTCGGCTACTGTCAGCAATATGTTGGCATGGGCGGCATCGGTGAGCTTTGCGTTTTTGACCAACAAGCCTTTTGTGTTTAAAAGCCACGATTGGTCGGCAAAAACCGTCTGGCTGGAACTTGCAAGGTTTGTTGGCACACGATTTACGACCGGTGCAATAGAAACCCTGCTTCTGCTGCTGACGGCTGATGTGTTCGGTTGGGATGGCAATGTAATGAAGCTGGCTGTGTCTTTGCTGGTTGTTGCTTTTAACTATATAGGCAGTAAATTGCTGGTATTTCGTAATCAGTAAAAAATGATCCCTCGGCTGTGCTGAAGTGAAGCCCAAAGTTTAGACAAAATTAAATATTAGATTGCTAGTGAATGAGTTCGGTATTGCACCGGACTCATTCCTTTTAATTTTAGAGATATTCGCTCGTTATTGTAATAATAGATGTAGTCATCCAATGCTTGAATGAAGTCCTCCACACTCTCAAATTGTTCGCCATAGAACATCTCAACCTTAAGTCTGCCGAAAAAGTTTTCCATAGCGCCATTGTCCATACAGTTGCCCTTTCTGGACATGCTCTGTGTAATGTTGTGTTCAGTAAGTAACCTTTGGTATTCTGCGTGCTGGTACTGCCACCCTTGGCCTGAATGAAATACCGGTCTTGCTGTATCAGGTAATTTTGCAAACAAGCCAGAAAGCATATCCCTAAGACGACCTCTTATAGCTGTTCTCGTTGTGGTGTAACGACAACTTCGAGCACGACCATTGCAGCACTGGGGCATGATTATAGTTCTAAGCTAACAACAAACGCATATTTGAAGTCCAGTGCAACCTGTACATCTGCAGCAGTTTACTACTACAAATGTAGTCGTTGTACATCCAAAGGATCCAGCACATATACCTATGGTAGTAGCTTGGGACATAATTGGGTTTCAGATGGTTCGATATACGCATCGGGTAACTATATCCCAAGATATAAATGTTCGAGATGTGGTGATACAACCACAACCCGTTCGAGATCGGCCCTGGCAACATATCAGGAAACAATGCTTTGCGCTGACGCACAATATGTTACATCAAAAAAGCGTCAAAAAATAATTCTTTGAGATTATAAGAGGTTATGGTATAATTATCTTGTAAAAAAGAGGTTATACCATAACCTCAAATCAAAGAATTAGAAAGGGAAAGGATCTATGAAAAAGAAAATATGGATCACGATTGGAGCGGTGTTCTTCTTGTTCTGTGTATACACTTTCGTTAAGCAGATGCTGCCAGAGAAAGTTGATCCTAATAAGTATTTGGCGGATGATAATGGGTATGCAGTCAAGGATCCGCAGGGAAATTATTATCTCCCCTATACCGGGGAATCTGGTGAAACAAGGGAAGACACCGATGAAGTATCTGGTGAAAAAACATATTATGTTTCCGGGGTATGGCTATGGAATGATATTCTGGAAGAATATGAAAATGCACCGGACGGGGTTTCCAAAATTGCAGATCTGAATTTTAAGACGGCACAACACGAGCAAACAGCCCTGCTTTATGAAAAAGGGGATATGTCTGCAACGCTGTATTATTCAGATGTAAATACTGGCTGCGCATACATTTATAATTACGGCTGGCTGGATCCGACTACTCGTTTAATGAATTGTGGAACCGAACAGCAGCAGGTCAGCGAAGCGTTTTATCGTTTCCTAATTGCAAATGCCACCCCTGCAACGAAAGAAGATTATGTTGGTACGATCATGGATTACCTGGATAGTTTCAAGGAATGCACATTGTCTGGTTATTGGGTGTGGAACGAAGATATTATGTTGGAAGAAGGAACCCAGCAGCTTAGTTTTGATATTAACGGATCCTTCTGCGACGGAGATAACTTTTTTGGTTTTACAGTCAAAAAGCAGACAATTAACGATGAAGCGATCCTGTCTCTGCTGTGGATGGGGAAACCTGATTGGCCCGCAGAATTTACAAGCTGGATCAGAGACGCCGGCTGGAATGATTACAGAGAGCGTTATATCAATTTAGGCGAGGAAGAACAAATCGTCACAGCGGATACCTATAAATTCTTTACTTCAAATGCAAAACCTTGCACCAAAGAAGAATTTGATGCAATGGCAACAAAAGACTATCGTGAAATAGAGTATTATAGTGAACCGCTAGAAGGCAAGCATGAATGGAATGTAGAAGTCTCGTGGTTGTTTGATGAAACTGCTGGTAACGAATGGGGACAGAATCAAATGCAATTTGTTTCTGCGGGTGAAAGTTATACTGCAATGTGGGGCAAACGAGATCCTGAAACAGAATTATATTCGATTTACTACGGCAACGGTGATGAACTGACACTAGTTTATACCTCGGAAAACGGATGGATTGATGAAAAATACAGAAATGTAGAGTTTGAGCAGCCAGTATATGTTCTCTTTGAGGTAATTAGTCAGCTTAGTTACTATTGTCAAAAAGTTGTCGAATAAGCGAGGATCTTAGCAACTTAATAGTATCAGCTTGCCCCCGGCCTTCCAAGACCGGGGGCATTTCAATAACAGAAGGGCTTAGAAACGGCATAGAAATGCCGTAGTGGTTGCAGATGGTTATATCTCGCACGCCCAACCTCCCACCGCCGCCACCCCCATCCCTCAGCGTCTGATCCCCGGCAACCCGCAGCCGAAGGGAGAGGGGATACACCCCTAGCACCGTAATATCTGCTCCGCCCCAGCTAGTTTTAAGATTGGAGGCATATTTAGCAGTTCTCGCAACTTTTGTGTCAAAAAATAATGCTTTGAGAAAAAGCAGACCTGTGGTATAATGATAGTAACAAAAAGGAAGGATGTTCTGGGCGGAAGCCAAACATTTTCCTTGATAAATAGAAGGAGGAAATTAGATGAAGAAAAGCAAGCGTGTAAGGCTTCTGGCTTTGCTTCTGGCGGTCTGTTCGATTGTGGCTATCGCAAGTGGCTGCAACAAGGAAAGCACGACCACAGGCGATCCCGGCGGCCAGCAGGGCACATCTACCGCCCCAGAACCGTCTACAACTGTGGCACCGACAACGGAGCCGAAGCCCACAGAAGCTCCAGAGCCAACGGGCGGCAATGATGAAATCACCCCTGGCGAAGAGCAGAAGTATTACCTGTCCGGTACTTGGCTGATGAATGAAACGCTGGTTCCGCTGGCAGAGCTGACCGGAAAGAACCAGAAGGAAGTAATTGAGCAGGATATCACTTTTATTGTAGATGGTGTCCGTTCGTATGCATTTAAATGGACTTTTAATTACCTTGCGTTAGATGAAGGTTATACAAGCAAGACATTTGATTACTATCCAGAAGGGATTTACCAGTATGATAATGTTTATTCGGAAGGAAAAGCCTTTTGCGATTACACCTGTTGGAAGGATGGAAGTTACAGGACAGTAGCGTTTCCCAATAAATATGTTTTTGAAGTATCAAAAACATTTTATAGTTGGTTTTTGAAAAATGCGACTAAGATTTCAGATG
Organism: uncultured Oscillospiraceae bacterium; assembly: GCA_964544505.1. Classification (GTDB taxonomy): domain Bacteria; phylum Bacillota; class Clostridia; order Oscillospirales; family Oscillospiraceae; genus Faecousia. The sequence continues at coordinate 602 of CAZJCA010000062.1, read as the reverse complement.
ATGGAATTGATTACATAATTGTAAGCTAAAGCTCAAAAATAGTTGTATAAGGAGATATAATTATGAAAAAAAGAACTTCTGTTAAGATACTGGCGCTTTTGCTGGTGCTGATTATGGCACTTTGTATGGTAGCATGCAACAAGGAACAGCAGAGTGATAATAGCACTACAACAAATGGTCAGAATGCATCTGGAACTTCCGTAGACAATAATACAACCAATGGCACCAATCAGCCTGATCGTAATGACAATACGACGGCTGGAAGCAATGAGCAAACAACAGGCGATGATGTGGATGAACCGGAATTTTATGTTTTGAGTGGTGTTTGGAAATTTAATGAAACAATTAACCTTCCGGTACTATTCAGCAATGGCGAAAGTATTGTTGATTCAGATGTTGAGTTTGTTGCTAATAATGAGAAGTTCTGCGCAATTGTGGTTGGTCTGATTGGAGATGGACGAGGAACAGTAAGTTTTTCTCCAGATGATCACGGCAAGAATGGAATAATTCTGTTTTCCAGTTTTACAGGGCAGGCAGCAGATGATGTGTATAAGACAGTAGACTTTGGTGAATATCCTCAAGAAGTCAGCAAGGGATTTTAC
>CAZJCA010000061.1:0-9868 GCA_964544505.1 uncultured Oscillospiraceae bacterium | reverse complement strand
CCGGTAAATCGAATATTTCCGATGCCATCCTTTGGGTCATGGGCGAGCAGAGCAGTAAGACCCTCCGTGGCGCAAAAATGGAGGATGTGATCTTTGGCGGAACCCAGAAGCGTGCGGCTGTGGGTTTTGCGGAAGCAACATTGACCTTGGACAATACCGACCGGGCTTTGCGCTACGATGCAGATGAAGTGATGGTCACACGGCGCTACTATCGCTCCGGTGACAGTGAATATTACATCAACCGCCAGTCTGCCCGACTGAAAGATATCAACGAGATGTTCATGGACACCGGCTTGGGCAAAGAAGGCTACTCCAACATCGGACAGGGCAGAATTGACGAGATTTTGTCCCTCAAGAGTGCCGACCGCCGGGAGATTTTTGAAGAAGCCGCCGGTATCTCCAAATACCGCCACCGCAAGGAAGAGACGGAGCGGAAGCTGGAGCGGACGGAAGATAATCTGATGCGTATCGGCGATAAGGTCTCAGAATTGGAATTGCAGTTGGAGCCTCTGCGCCAGCAGTCGGAAAAAGCAAAAAAATATCTGGAATTGAAAGATGAGCTTCAGGGTGTGGAAGTGGCAGTTTGGCTGGACACTCTGGACAAGCTGTCGGGCGCTGCCAAGAAGGCAGAGGAAGACTATACTTCTGCGGCCTTTGTCTTGCAGCAGGCGGAAGATGATTTGGAAAAGCTCTACGCCAAGGCAGAGGAAATGGGCGAATTACTTCGCCAGCGGGACGGCAATCTGGAAACCACCCGTGAAAAGGTGAATATGCTGGAAGCCACCCACCAGCAGCTGGATGGTCAAATGGCTGTGCTGCGGGGCAGCGTGGAAAACAACGAGCGCAACATTGTGCGCATTCAGGAAGAATTGCAGGGGCAGGAAGACCGCAGCGGCGGCATTGCCCAGCAGATCCAGCAGGCCAAGGATCGGATTGTTCAGATCGAAGAAACGCTGGCACAGAAGCAGGCCACCATTTCTGACCTGCAACAGCAGTTGACCACCATGACCGCCAATGCCCAGGGTATGACCCGGCAGTTTTTGGAACTGCGAGGTAAGGAAACCTCTCTGGCTGCGGATATTGCAGGCCGAGAGGCGGATGCGCGTGCCCTACAGCAAAGTTTGGAACAGACAAATACACGGATGCAGGAGTTGGAAGGCGACCTGGCCTCCGGCACGCAGCGGCAGGCCGATGCCCAAGCCCAGCTGGACGATGTCCGAAATGATCTGCGCAAGGCCAAGGATGATGTGACGGCTTTTGGTAATACCATCGCCGGTTACACCCTGCGCCAGACCACCCGCGTCAAACGCCGGGATGAACTGGCAGAGCAGGTCAAAGCCATTCTTTCTCAATTGAACGCCGTTTCTGCCAAGGCCAAGGTATTCCGGGCCATGGAACGGGATTTTGAAAGCTTTAACCGGTCTGTTAAGATCGTCATGCAGGAAGCCAATCGTGGTAGCCTGCGTAATATCCACGGCCCGGTGGCAAACCTTATTCAGACGGAGGACGAGTATACCGTTGCCATCGAGATCGCCTTGGGCGGTGCGCTGCAACAGATCGTTGTGGGCAATGAGCAGGACGGTAAAGCTGCCATCCAGTTTCTGAAACGGACGGGTGGTGGTCGAGCTACATTTTTGCCCATGTCCTCCATTGAAGGCCGCCGTTTAACGGAAAACGGCCTTGAAAAATGCCGTGGCTTTGTGGGCCTGGCATCGGATCTTGTAAAGAGTGAAAAAGCTTACCGGGCGATCGTTGAAAACCTTTTGGGCAGAACGGTCATTGTCCGGGACATGGACAGCGCCATTGCCATGGCAAATCAGTATCGTAATCGCTTTAAGATCGTCACCCTGGACGGTCAGGTCATGAACCCCGGCGGCTCTATGACCGGTGGTTCTACCAATAAAGAAGCCGGTATTCTGTCCCGTGCCAACGAGCTGGAAAAGCTGACGGCACAGGCAAAGGATCTGGAAGAAAAGAAGCAGGATCTGGAACTGCAATTGCAGGAGGCTCAGCGTTCTGCCGATCAGGTGCAGTATCAGCTGGATACGGCGCAGGAAGAGCTGCGCTCTGCCCAAAGCCAGGTGCTTCGGCTGGAAGGTCAGGAAAAGCAGTATGAGATCATGCTTTCCGCCATCGTCGAAGCGGTGGAGTCTGCCCGTCGGGAGCAGGACAGCCTGAAAAACCGCCATAGCAGTGACAATGCACGCCTTGCCTCTCAGGAAGCGAAAATTCAGGTCTATACCCAGCAATTGGAGCAAACCCGACAGAGCATCACCGCACTGGAAGGCAGCCAGACGGAAGTCAATGAAGCAACATCCCGTATTACCGACAGCATGACCGCCCAGAAGACGGAAGAAGCTGCCTTGCAGGCGGAACGCTCCACGGCAGTTGCCCATGTGGAAGATCTGCAGCATTTGCAAAGTGCCATGGCAGGCGACCGGGAGCGGCAGTTGGCACTGATCGAACAGACCAAGGCGGAAAATGCCCGCATCCGGCAGGAGATCCATGAGTTACTGGAACGCCAGCAGTCCAACGATGCCGAAGCGGAGAGCCACCGCCAGCAGCTGCGACAGTTGCAGGAGGCCAGAGCCAATGCCGAGGCAACCAAGACCCGTGCAGAGCGGGATGCTCAGGAAAAGAATAAGGACATTATGACCATGCAGCGTGCCTGCGCCGCATTGGAGCAGAAGAAGCTGGCCTCCGCTATGGAAGAAAAGCAGATCATCGATAAGCTTTGGGACAGCTACAATCTGACCCCCGGCACCGCCGCCGAGCATCGGGGCGAGATCGAGTCTGTGGCTGCCGGCAATCGCCGCATTGCGGAACTGAAGCGAAAGATCGGCGGCTTGGGCACGCCCAATTTGGGTGCCATCGAGGAATTTGCCCGGGTCAACGAGCGATATACTTACCTGACCGACCAGCGGGATGATGTGCTTAACTCCAAGAAGGAACTGGAAAATATCATCAAAGGCATCACCCAGGAGATGACCAGCATTTTTGTTACCGAGTTTGAAAAGATCGACCGCTACTTCGGCCAGACCTTTGAGGAAATGTTTGGTGGCGGTAAGGGTCAGCTGATTTTGGAAGATCCCCAAAATCCTTTGACCTGCGGCATCGAAATTCGGGTGCAGCCTCCCGGAAAGCAGGTCAAGACCATTACATTGCTGTCCGGCGGCGAAAAGGCCTTCGTGGCAATTGCACTGTATTTTGCCATTTTGAAGGTGCGTCCCACGCCGTTCTGTATGCTGGACGAAATTGACGCTGCTTTGGATGACCGAAATGTGGAACGGTTTGCATCTTATATGCACAACCTCAGCAAAAAAACCCAGTTTATTGTCATCACCCACCGCCGTGGCACCATGGAAGCGTCCGATGTGCTTTACGGTGTCACCATGCAGGAGCAGGGTGTATCGAAACTGCTGCGGCTGGATCTGAATCAGATGGAGCAGTATCTGGGCATTTCACAGTAATTATTTGAAAGGAATACGCAAATGGGCTTTTTTGATAAAATTAAAGCTGGCCTGACCAAGACCCGGGAGGCACTGAGCAGCACCTTGGGCAGTGTGTTTACCGGCTTTACGGAAATCGATGACGATTTTTATGATGAGTTGGAGGAGAGCCTGATTTTGGCCGATCTGGGCGTGGATACTGCTACCAAAGCGGTGGAGCGGCTGCGCAAGGCCATTCGGGAAAAGCATTTAAAGACCACCGAGGAAGCCAGGGAAGCGCTGAAAGAAATTCTGGTGGAGATGCTGAATGTGGGCGATACTGCCCTGTGCCTGGACAGCAAGCCTTCTGTGATTTTGGTCATCGGTGTCAACGGTGTGGGCAAGACCACCACCATCGGTAAGATTTCCACCCAACTGGTGCGCCAGGGCAAAAATGTCCTGCTGGTGGCAGGTGATACTTTCCGTGCCGCTGCTGCCGATCAGCTGGAAATCTGGGCAGGTCGTTCCGGCGCAGGCATCGTGCGCCAGCACGAGGGCGCAGATCCGGCTTCTGTGGTTTATGATGGTATTCAGGCCGCCAAGGCCAGAAACTCCGATGTGATCATCATCGACACCGCAGGCCGCCTTCACAACAAGCAGAATTTGATGAATGAGCTGAATAAGATCAGCCGCATCGTAGAACGGGAATTGCCCGGTGCTTCTAAAGAAGTGCTGCTGGTGCTGGACGGCACTACCGGTCAGAACGGTCTGATTCAGGCCAAACAGTTCAAGGAGATCGCCGGTGTCACCGCCATTGCCCTGACCAAGCTGGACGGCACAGCCAAGGGCGGCATCGTTATTGCTGTGGCGGATGCGCTGCAAATTCCTGTGAAATTTGTGGGTGTGGGCGAGCAGGCAGACGATCTGATGCCCTTTGAAGCACAATCCTTCGTGGACGCACTGATTTGATGTATGAAAGTTGTATTGGCAAGCAAAAATCCCCATAAGCTGGAAGAAATCAGTAAGATTACCGAGCAATTCGGAATGGAGCTGATTTTGCAGTCCCAGCTTGGGGTGGATATTGAGGTGGAAGAGACGGGAACCACCTTTGAAGAAAATTCCCTCATTAAAGCAAAAGCCGTTATGGAAGCCACCGGTCTTCCTGCCATTGCCGACGATTCCGGCATTGCAGTGGATGCCCTCAACGGCGAACCGGGTATCTATTCTGCCCGCTATGGTTTTGACGACACCCTGGACGACTGGGGCAGACTTCAGCTGCTGCTGAAAAACATGGAAAATGTGCCCGACGGCCAGCGGCAGGGAAAATTCGTCTGTGTTATCACCTTTATTACCCCGGATGGAGAGATCATCCAGGCAAGGGGAGAGGTGCACGGCGAAATTTTACGAGAAGCCCGTGGGGAAAACGGCTTCGGCTATGACCCCATTTTCTACTATCCGCCTTTCGGCAAGACATTAGCCCAGATCCCGGCAGAGGATAAAAACCGGGTGTCCCACCGTGGGCAGGCACTGAAAATTCTAAACGAGAAACTCAAGGAGAAAAATTATGTTAACAAGTAAGGAAAGAGCAGAACTCCGTGCTCAAGCCAATACCCTGGATACGGTTCTGATCGTTGGCAAGGACGGTGTCACCGACTCCGTCATCGCCGAAGCAGAAAACCTGCTGACTGCCAGAGAGCTGATCAAGGGTAAGGTGCTGGAGACTGCACTGATGTCCCCCAGAGAGGTCAGCGATGCCATTTGTGAGGCTACCGGCGCTGACGGTGTCAGCTGCATCGGCAATAAGTTCGTCATTTATCGCTTCAGCGAAAAGTGCCAGGCCGAGCGCAATGCTACAGGCCGTGCAAAACGGAAGGAAGTTTCTGTCGCAAAGAAGAACCCTGTCCGCAAGGGCGCACAGGCTCGCCGTCAGGCTGCCAAGAAGGTGCGGGAGCAGCGTAATGAATATTTCCGTCAGCAGGCCATTGAAAAGTCTATTGAAAAGGCCAGAGAGCGCCAGCTGCGTAACGAGGATTAATTGAAAATACACCTTGGATGAAAGGAAGGCTTGCCATGAATGAAAGCGTGATTCGGGGCAGTTTTGTCAGTCCGACCTTTGCTGCCTATATCCAAAGCACCGGACGGTGCGACCCTAACCGGAACTTCCGAGATCTTCCTATGGAAGAATTGGAAGCGGTGGTCTGTGCGCTTCTGAACCCCAAACGGGTCAAGCATGTTCTGGGCTGCCGGGATACGGCAGTGGAATTGGCACGGCGCTGGGGCGCAGACGAACGGGATGCCGCCCGGGCAGGCCTTCTGCATGATATCACCAAGGTGTTCGACGGCCCGGCCCAATTGACTTTGGCTAAGGAATATGGTATTATGCTGGATAGCTTTTCTCGGGCAAATCCCAAGACCCTTCACGCCCTGACGGGTGCTTATGTGGCAAGGGAGATGTTTGGGGAAAACGATGCGGTATTCCATGCCATTGAAAGCCATACCACGGGAAAAGCAGGCATGAATATGCTGGAAACCATCATCTATGTGGCGGACTACATGGAACCGAACCGGGATTTTCCCGGGGTGGAGGAGCTTCGGTATCTGACCACCGTGGATATGGAGAAAGCCTTGCAATGCGGCCTTGAAATGACCCTGGAGCACCTGAAAGAGCAAGGCGCGGTGGTGTCTCCTGCCAGCCGGGAAGCACTGGAATATCTATACAATCAGAAATAAACATCCCAGAAAGGATCAACGATATTATGTTAACTGCAAAAGAAGTTGCTTACGAAGTAACCAAAGCACTGGACGAGAAGAAGGGTCAGGATATTAAGCTGCTGCGCATCAATGATGTGTCCAGCCTGGCTGACTATTTCCTCATCTGCACCGGTACTTCCAACACCCATGTCAAGACCCTGTGCGACTATGCCGAGTATGCCATGGAGCAGCTGGGTGAAAATATGCTGGGTCGGGAAGGCCATCGTGGCAACACCTGGGAACTGCTGGACTACGGCGCTGTGGTCGTCCATGTGTTTACCGAGGAAGCAAGAGAGTTCTATAATCTGGAGCGCCTGTGGGGCGATGCAGAAGTGATCGACCTGAAAGATATCATCACCGAGTAAGAAGACTCGGCTGGAAAAGAGGTTTTCGTTATGAATTACGAACACGGTGCCGTTGAGAAAAAATGGCAGCAGTATTGGCAGGAGCATGACACCTTCCACACCGATGTGTGGGACTTCTCCAAGCCCAAATACTATGTTTTGGATATGTTCCCTTACCCTTCCGGTGTGGGTCTGCACGCAGGCCATCCCGAAGGCTACACTGCGACCGATATCATGTCCCGTATGAAGCGGATGCAGGGCTATAATGTGCTGCACCCCATGGGCTACGACTCCTTCGGTCTGCCTGCGGAGCAGTATGCCGTTTCTACCGGCAACCATCCCAACGGCTTTACCCAGGAGAATATCAAGACTTTCTCTGCCCAGCTGCGGGAACTGGGCTTTGACTACGACTGGTCGAAGATGATCGCTACTTCCGACCCCGACTTCTACAAGTGGACCCAGTGGATCTTCAAGAAGCTGTATGAGGCCGGTTACGCCAAGCGGATCGAAATGCCCGTCAACTGGTGCGAAGAGCTGGGCACGGTTCTTTCCAACGATGAAGTCATCGACGGCAAGTCCGAGCGTGGCGGCTATCCGGTGGTGAAGAAGAACATGATGCAGTGGGTCATTGACCAGCCTGCCTTTGCCGAGAAACTGCTGGAAGGGCTGAACGAGATCGACTGGCCCGAGTCCACCAAGGAGATCCAGCGCAACTGGATCGGCAAATCCACCGGCGTTGAAGTGGATTTTAAGCTGGTGGGCGGCGGTGATTTCTCCATCTACACCACCTGTATCGAAACCATCTACGGCATCACCTTCATGGTGCTGGCTCCCGACGGCAAGATCGTGGAGAGCCTGATGGATCGCATCGAAAACAAGGACGAGGTGAAGGCCTACATTGCCGAGTCCGTGAAGAAGAGCGACATGGATCGCACCGAACTGAACAAGACCAAGTCCGGCTGCCGTCTGGAAGGCATCTATGCCATCAACCCGGTCAACGGAAAGCAGGTGCCTGTGTTCATCGGCGACTTCGTCCTGGCAAGCTACGGTACCGGTGCTGTTATGGCTGTTCCCAGCCATGACCAGCGTGACTTTGAGTACGCCATTGCCCACAATATCCCCATGATCCAGGTCATCGACGGCCGGGATGTGTCCGAGCGAGCATTTGAAAAGCAGGATTATCTGGGCAAGGGCTGTAAGCTGCTCAACTCTGAGGAGTTTACCGGCTTGACGGTGGAAGAGGCCAAGGAGGCCATTACCTGCAAGCTGGAAAAGGCTGGCGTTGCCCGCCGGAAGAACAACTACCACTTCCGGGAATGGATCTTCGCCCGTCAGCGTTACTGGGGCGAGCCTGTGCCCTGTGTTTACACCGAGGACGGCAAGACCCACTTCCTGCCCGATGAAGAGCTGCCTCTGATCCTGCCGGAACTGGAGGATTACAAGGGCAAGGGTGGCAAAGCCCCTCTGGAAAATGCTACCGAGTGGAAGCAGTATAATGCCCACGGCATTCATGGCGTTCGGGAAACTTCCACCATGCCCGGTTCTGCCGGTTCTTCCTGGTACTATATGCGCTATATCGACCCCAAGAACGACAAGGCTTTCTGTGATCCCAAGTTGTTGGAGCACTGGATGCCGGTTGACCTGTATATCGGCGGCCCGGAGCACGCTGTTGGTCACCTGATGTATGCCCGTATCTGGAACCGTTTCCTGTATGACAACGGCCTGTCTTCTGTGAAGGAGCCTTTCAAGAAGCTGGTGCATCAGGGTATGATTTTGGGCGAAAACGGCATTAAGATGGGCAAGCGTTTCCCGGAATTTGTGGTCAATCCCAGCGATATCGTCCGGGAATACGGCGCAGATACCCTGCGGCTGTATGAAATGTTCATGGGCCCCTTGGAAGTGTCCAAGCCCTGGTCCACCTCTGCCGTAGCCGGTGCCAAGAAGTTTATCAACCGTGTGTGGAACTTCTTCACTGAAAGTGCCAACATCACTGATACTGACGATGGCAAGCTGACAAAGATTTATCACCAGACCGTCAAGAAGATCACTTCCGACTACGAGGCACTGGCCTTTAACACCGCCATTGCCCAGATGATGGTCTTTGTCAACGAAGTGTATAAAGTTGGCTCCTGCCCCAGAGAATATGCCGAGGGCTTTATCAAGATGATGTCCTGCATCACTCCCCATGTGGGCGAAGAAATGTGGCAGATCCTGGGTCACGAGGGCAGCATCGCTTACGAGCCCTGGCCTGTCTATGACGAAGCCAAGTGCAAGGACAGCGAAGTGACCATTGCCGTGCAGGTCAACGGCAAAATGCGTGGCACAGTGGTGATGGATGCCGATTTGGACAACGACACCGTGGTGCAAAATGTGCTGGCCAATGAGAAGATCGCAGCCTTCCTTGAAAAGCAGGGCGGCAGCATCGTCAAGACCATTGTGGTCAAGAATAAGCTGGTCAATCTGATCGTCAAGTAATTTGCGGTATTCCGGTGGGGGAACGCTTGCCGACCGTTTTGAAAAACTTTTTTGTAAAAAATTCGATTTCTTTCTTGACAATTGGACAAAGACCTTATATAATATCCTAGCCTACTGATAGGCCCTGAACGCATCCTGGACTTAGCCGGATGCCATCGGAGGGAGGGAAAAGATCATGGAAATTCGCGTTAAAGAAAACGAAACTCTGGAGAGCGCTCTGCGCCGTTTTAAGCGTAGCTGTGCCAAGGAGGGCGTTATCGCTGAAGTTAAGAAGCGCGAGCATTACGTCAGCCCCAGCCTGAAGCGTAAGCAGAAGTCTGAAGCTGCCCGTAAGAACAAGAGAAAGTTCTATTAATTTAACATCCCTCTTGATTTATGCTCAAAACCGCCTTGCGTTAGCAAGGCGGTTTTTGCATATTCCGATCAATTTAAGACATACATGGAGTGCTTGTCATCCATGCAATTTTCAAAAACCCATTGCAGGCCAGACAGAATTTCCTCATCCGTTGCGTGGGAACTGACGATTTTTTGAAGAGAACTATCCTCAAAGAAACCTTCCTGATAGCTACCGACGATCAGATATTTGATCCGGGGATCTTTTTCTGCGGCAGAGAGTGCCTCTTCTTTGTCGGTGAAAATGCCCTGGGGTTCAAAACCGTTTTCTCTGACCAGTGCTTCCATTTTTTCCCCCAACTGGGGATTTGCCGCCAGAATGACAGCGTGCTTGGAGTTTGTGTATCTGCCCAGCAGTTCATCGGTGGTGACCTCAAAGTAATCAGCCAGTGCGCTCAGCATCAAAATATCGGGCAGAGTATTGCCCGTTTCCCGCACTTAAAGATATTGGTTATGTATGAGTGCCTACGCCTACTT
>CAZJCA010000060.1:0-9964 GCA_964544505.1 uncultured Oscillospiraceae bacterium | reverse complement strand
TGCAGGGAGTGGGGTACAGGCACTGGCGACCGCCGCAGGCACCTTTGGTCATCTGTTTTTCACAGGCCGGGTGGCGGAAGTTGGCGGTGGGGCCGCCCACATCGTGGATATAGCCTTTAAAATCCTTATCCTTGACCATCTTTTCCGCTTCTGCCAGAATAGACTCGTGACTTCTGGTCTGGATGATGCGACCCTGGTGGAAGGTCAGAGCGCAGAAGGAGCAGGCACCGAAGCAGCCCCGATTGCTGACCAGACTGAATTTTACTTCCTCAATGGCAGGCACGCCTCCGGCCTTTGCATAGCTGGGGTGATAGGTGCGCTCATAGGGAAGGTCATACACGGCATCCATTTCTTCCGTAGTCAGCGGCTTCTGAGGAGGATTTTGCACCACGAATACATCGCCGTAAGGCTCTGCCAGCCGCTTGGCGGTGAAAGGATCGCAGTTGCCGTATTGAATTTTGAAGGACTCGGCGTAGCGCCGCTTGTTATTTTTCAGTTCCTCAAAAGAGGGCAGCACCATGGTGGGCAGGCTTTCATCCAATTCGTGGGTTTTGAATACCGTGCCGTCGATATAGGTGATGTCTCTGGCTTCCAGCCCGGCGTTGAGGGCATCTGCCAGCTCCACAATGGACTTTTCGCCCATGCCGTAGAGCAGGATGTCGGCCTGACTGTCCAGCACAATGGAGCGTTTCATACTCTCAGACCAATAGTCGTAGTGTCCCAGACGGCGCAGGGATGCTTCAATGCCACCGATCACAATGGGCACATCCTTATAAGTCTGGCGGATCAAGTTGCAGTAGACCACCGTGGCATAGTCCGGCCGCTTGCCCATAACGCCGCCGGGGGTGAAGGCATCGGTTTTTCGGCGGTGTTTGGAAACGGAATAGTGGTTGACCATGGAGTCCATATTGCCGCCGGACACCAGAAAGCCCAGCCGGGGACGACCGAATACATCGATGGACTTGGGATTTTTCCAGTCGGGCTGAGAAATAATGCCGACGGAATAGCCGTGGCTTTCCAAAATGCGGCTGATGATGGCGTGACCGAAAGAGGGATGATCCACATAGGCATCGCCGATGACATATACAAAATCGCAGCTTTCCCAGCCACGATCTTCCATTTCTTTCTTGGTAATGGGCAGAAAAGACATATTCTTGCCTCCGAAGTTTTTCTTTTATTGTAGCATTAAAAGGAGCAAAAGGGAAGAGGAAAACTTTTTTTGAAAAAACGAAAAAAAGGTGTTGACAAATTCCGCACCTCGTGCTAATATATTCAAGCGCTAAGGCGCACAACCAAATAATGTATGCGCGAGTGGTGGAATTGGTAGACTCGCTAGATTCAGGTTCTAGTGCTCATTCCGGGCATGCGGGTTCAAGTCCCGCCTCGCGCACCAAAATCCCAAACGCAAAAGCGTTTGGGATTTTTTTCATGACTCAAAATGCGTTCGCAGGAATAAGAGGAAGGATCTTGGGAGGCAAAACCATGAAAAAGAGAAAACCAATGGCTATTTTATCCTTTTGGCTGGCGTTGGTGCTGTTGCTGAGCGCCTGTGCACCGGCGGCGGATACATCTGTTGACCAGACCACGACAACGACCCCGGCGAATGTCCAGTTGCCGGAAACGCCGAAAAGTGAACATGTGGATGCGGACGGAGACGAGATCTGCGACGACTGTGGCATTGATGTGACGGTGGATCTGGATTTTTATGCTTTTAATGACCTGCATGGCGTGTTCAACGATACCAATTCCAATCCCGGAGTGGATGAACTGACCACCTATCTGAAAAATGCCTACGCCGACGACAGCGCCTATGAGATCGTTCTTTCTTCCGGCGATATGTGGCAGGGCAGTGTGGAATCCAGCTCCAATAAAGGACAGCTGATGACCGAGTGGATGAATCACATGGGCTTTGTGTCCATGACCTTGGGCAATCACGAATTTGACTGGGGCAGCAGCTATATTGAAAAAAACGCCCAATTGGCAGATTTTCCCTTCCTGGGCATCAATGTGACCGATCAAAATGTGCAGACAAGCTACTGCCAACCTTCCGTTGTGGTGGAGCGTGGCGGCGTGAAGATCGGCATTATCGGTGCCATCGGCGATTGCCTGTCTTCCATTTCCGGTGAGTTTTCCAATGGCCTGGCATTTGCCAAGGGCAATGAATTGACCCAGATGGTCAAGGCGGAGTCTGTCCGTTTACGCAAGGAAGGCTGCCACCTGGTGGTATACAGCATTCACGCCGGACATGAAAATTCGTATTCTGGGGTCAAAGACATTACCAATCGAATGGGCCATTACAATCTGGAATTGTCGGAGGGCTATATCGATCTGGTGTTTGAGGCCCATACCCACAAGGATTATGTGATTCGAGATCAAAAAGGGGTCTACCACATCCAGGGCGGCGGCTACAACAGCGGCCTGAGCTATGCCGGTGTGTGCTATAATCTGGTGACCAACGAATACGAAGTGAAGACCATCTCCACTTTGGACGACGATATCTACGCCGATGCAGCTTTGGAAGACGATGCCATCGTCAATGACCTGTTCCACAAGTATTTTCCCACGGAAGATCCCTATACCGATGTGATCGGAACCAACAAACAAGTGCGCAGCAGCAATGACATTGCCAAAACCGTGGCACAGCTGTATCTTCAAAAGGGAAGAGAACTTTGGGGCGATAAGGTGGTTTTGGGCGGCGGCTTCATCAAGTGCCGTTCACCGTACAAACTGGCTGCCGGAGATGTGACCTATTCCCAGCTGTACAGCCTGCTGCCCTTTGATAATGCGCTGGTGCTGTGTGAAGTCACCGGCAAGCAGCTGCGGGAGAAGTTCCTCAATTCCAGCAGCTACTACTGCGCCTATGATGAAGATCTGCGCAGTTCTATTAAGGATGATCAGACCTACTATGTGGTGACGGATACATACACTTCTTTTTACAAGAACAATATGTTCAAAGAAGTGGATCGACTGGAAAACGAGTATGCCCGTGATCTGCTGAAAGACTTTATCACCCAGGGCAAGTGGAGCGGCAACTAAATCGTGGCGATCCGGGGTCAAAAGACTTATAAAAGAACTGGCGTTGCAGCTGCAACGCCAGTTCTTTTATGCTTTTTTCTTTCGTCTGCGCAGCAGCTGATCAGTGACAATGATGGCAGCAAACAGACCGCCGCAGATCAGCGTGATACGACCGCCCAGTTGCAGCGCCTCGTTTTCGTAGTAGATCTCCACGGTGTGATCACCTTCGGACAGCATGATGCTGACCATGCAATCTCCAACCAGAGTAATGGGGGCTTCTTTGCCGTCTACAAGGGCTTTCCAGTTGCCGTTTTGGGGGATGGAGGTGTAGAGAAGACCATCCCGGTCACAGTGGATGGTGCCACGGAAGCAGGTGGTATCTGCCTCGGTCAGAGCCAATGTGGAGCGGCTGAGGCGTTCGTAGCCCCGGCGGAACACATCCTCTTTCAGCACGGCTGCCCGGATAGACAGGGAAGTGTTGTCGTAATTGGGTTTGCATGTAATGACCACTTTCACCGTGTCACCGGCCTTCACATCCGTCACAGCCAGCATCTGAGCCAGGGAATAGGTCTCATCATACAGCTTTTTGTCGTTGTGGTAGACGGTGAAATTCTTTTGGCGGTACAGATTCATGTCCAGGCACATAAAACCTTCCTGGGTGATGTTGTAGGTGTAGGTCATGGTGCCGCCTTCTGCGCCGGTGGAGAAGCTGGTATAGCCGGATATGTTAGCCTGATGGGTTTTGACATCGCCGGTGGTGGTGACGGTCGCATTGGAACTGGGCACATCTCGCCAGACATTTTCATTAATGCCGGTGGCGGATTTAAACAGATTGTTCTGGAAGGTGAAGGAATGGTTGGTGGTGGAAAACTCCAACTCCGCCAGTGTGGGCTCTGCCAAAAAGCCCAGGGGCAGGTAGGTGTTGTTTTTCAGTACCGTCATGCCGTTTTCCGTCAGGATCGGATCAAAATAGTGGTTTCCCTGGGTCTCGCCGTCCCGTTCCACCAAATATTTCAGGTTCAGGAACAGATTGGAGACCGGGCTGCTTTCTTCATAGCAATATCGATTCCAGCTGTTGTAAGCGCCGGCACCGAGACACTGCATGAACTCGGTCATTTTCACATTGGCAGAGGAAGAAAAAGTGGAAATGCCGTTGTAGCTGTTGAGCGCACCGTCGTTCAGTGTCTGGGCGTGGGTCACTTCCGTGCGATAGAACAGATCTTTTCCGTCGTCCAGATCTTCCAGTTTCTGGAACAGAGCTGCGGCGTCGTCTTCGTTTTTGGGGTAGTCCCAGTCGTAAATCGAAAAGCCACTGACAAACAGGATGCTGTGCAGCACCAGTTCCAGCACCATGGCACAGGCGATGGCGAGGCTGGCAATCCTGCGGCGGCGCAGCAGATTATCCTGACGCACCAGATGAATCTGCATGGGGGCATCTGTTTCCGGCTGAGAGGGCTTGGAGAGGGCTTTGGCAAGCAGGGGGTACTGATCGTGAGAGACGATCATGCACAGAAGATAAAGCCCCAGGAATGCGAAATTGAACAGCCAGTATAGGATATCCGACCCATCATGCTGCCCGAAGAGCAGAAGCCCAATGGACAGAAGTCCTGCGGCGATGATCTTCCACAGGGGGAAGGTGTTTCGCAGCAGCCAGGCCCGGTAGGCCATATACAGCACCACGAAGCTAAACAGGAAACTGAAGCGATAGGGGATCTGATTGGTAAAGTGGAAGCCGTGCCAAATATAATCCAGCTGCCGGAACAGGAAGCTGACCATGAACAGCACCAGAAGTGCAGTGCTGCACAGCTTGTCTCGAAGTTTTACATCGTTGGAAAGCAGGAAAAGGAAGCCCAGGGCGATGGGAAATACGCCGCAGTAGAGGTTGGGCAGACCATCCATGTAGGTAGGGGTCTGACCACCGCCGATCTGACCGGCTACCTGCTGCATTCCGGCAAATACCACCGGGAAGCCGGCCATGATGGCATCAAGCCACAAAGTAAAGCTGGCCTGGCCCGCTTCTTTTGCGGTTTTGTAGGTTGTCCAGGCTTCTTTGGCAGCGGCTTGGGCTTCGGCAGAAACAATATTTAACTGGAATCCCTCGGGGAATTGGTTGACGCTGGAATAGGTGGTTTGCAGGGAAGCCAGGGTGGGGATCTCCAAAACGGCAGTCATGCCAATGGCAAGCAGAGTGAATACACCGATGAAAAACAGGTCAGCAAAGAACCGTCCAATGCTTTTAAAGCGGCAGATCTCGTAACACCAGAACAGCAGGAATACGAAAATGCAGACAAAGAAGCCGATATAGTAGTTGGAGAGCACCGCAAGGGTCAGGCTGATGGTGTACAGCAAATAATTGCGCTCTTTCAGCAGAAGAATGGTGCCCAGTGCCACAAGAGGAAGCATGGCAAAGGTGTCCAGCCACATGATGTTCCACTGATAGCCCAAGGCCCAGGCGCACATGGCGTAAAATCCGCCAAACAGAGGCAGGGATAAATCATTTTTGCCAAACAGCTTTTTGAGCATGATGGCGAAGAAAAGACTGGAGAAGCTCAGTTTGAGGGGCATGAGCCAGGTGAAATAGGTCAGCGTCCAGCTTTCCGGCAGCAGCACGCTCAGAAGATTCAGAGGAGAGGCCAGATAGTAGGAGATCATACCCAGGTAGTCCATGCCGCCGCCAACGCTCCAGGTCCATGTCAGTCCCTGACCGGAGCGGATGGCTTCCCGGAATTGCCGGAAAAAGGGGTAATATTGGTGATAATTATCGGAATATAGCAAGGTGCTGCCCCCAAAGGGGGTGACAGAAGTGATGAAATAGATCACTGCCATCAGGGTAAAGGGCAGCAAAAAGGCCAGGGCTGTATAGTTCCAGTTGAATTTTTTGCTGATCTGCGGTAGTTTCATGGTCATTCCTCCGGGAGAGAACGATAATACCATAGTATACCACATTTTCTCCCCGGGGTAAAGGAAAATATTCCCGGATGCAGAAGCATCCGGGAGGAAAAGTTATAAGATCAGGCAGACCAGTCCCTGCGCCCCCTCGTTGACGATCCGCTGCAAGGTGGAACGGAATTTTTCCCGTACCTCTTCCGGCATCTGCAAGAGTTTGGCACTGAGGCCTTCCTGAATCAGTTCATAGACGGATTTGCCGAAAATATTGCTTTGCCATAGCTTTTCCGGGTCTTCGTCACCTAAGTAGCCAATCAGGTCGGTGCTTTGCTTTTCGCTGCCCACCATGGGGCTGATCTCGGTGGCAATGTCCACTCGGATCATGTGGATGGAAGGTGCACCGGCCTTGAGCTTCACGCCAAAAGCGCCACCTTTGCGCAGGACTTCCGGAGCTTGCAGGGTCATCTCCTCAGCGGTGGGCATCACCACGCCGTAGCCTGTGGCTCGGACGGCGGAAAGGGCATCGGACACCTTGTCATATTCCTGCTTGGCCTGGGACAGCTCCGTCAGAAGCTTCAAAAGCTGACTGTCGTTTTCGATGGGAAGCCCTGCTTTGGCACTGAGAATGTCGTAGAACAGCTTTTCCGGCAGGGTGATGGAACAGTCTACGGTGCCGTTGCCCAGGTCAATGCTGCGCACGGTCACATCTTGCACATTCTCCAAAGCCGTCAGCCCGGAAAGAAGAGATTCTGCCTGATCTAAGGTGTGGATGTGATCGGCACAATCGAGAAATCCCTGATAAAGGGCGTCCTTAATGGGATCGTTTTCTTCCAGTGCATCCAGCCACCGGGGCAGATACAGCCGCAGCTGCCCCAGAGGGAAAGCATACAGCAGCTGCTGCAAAAGGGATTGAATGCCTTCGGAATTCAGCGCCTGACAGTCAGCAATGGCGGCGTTGACCCCGTATTTCAAAAGCAGAGCTTCCTGCAGATTTTTAGCGGCTTCGCCCTGGGGATTGCGGCTGTTGATGACCACCAGATAAGGTTTTCCGGTGGC
Source organism: uncultured Oscillospiraceae bacterium (assembly GCA_964544505.1). GTDB lineage: Bacteria > Bacillota > Clostridia > Oscillospirales > Oscillospiraceae > Faecousia. The sequence goes on along the minus strand of CAZJCA010000060.1, from coordinate 3,007 downwards.
CTGCATATCCAAAATGGCTCGCCCTTCGGCGTCTTCATAATCGATGCGTGGAATGTCGGTGATGGTGCCGTCGGTGGTGACCACAAGGCCGATGGAGGCGTGCTCTTCCATTACCTTCTTTGTGCCCAGTTCCGCGGCTTCCGTCATGGGGATCTCGTAGTCATACCAGGGAGTCGTGACCATTCTCGGTTCACCGTCTTCTGTGGCACCGACAGCCCCTTCTACCATGTAGCCCACGGAGTCGATCATGCGAATGCGCAGCTTTGTAGTCCCGTCGGGGGAGATCTCTACGGCTTCTTCCGGGACGAATTTCGGCTCGGAAGTCATAATGGTTTTGCCTGATCCGCTTTGGGGCAGCTCGTCTCTGGCACGCTCCCGGCGATAGGGGTCAGCCACATTGGGGATGACCAGTTCTTCCATGATCCGCTTGACGAGGGTGGATTTTCCGGTACGCACCGGGCCTACCACGCCGATGTAAATATTGCCCCCTGTCCGGGTGGCGATGTGCTCGTAAATGTTTTCCATAGCCAGCCTCCTTTGGGCAGGAGTCGGCTCCTGCCGTTTTGCTAAAGGGTATGTCCGGGAGAACCGGAATAGAACCCGTGAAAAGAGGGGAGAGGATTTCGACAAAAAGAACTTGAATTTTCCAAATGACTCTGCTATAATGACTTTCACGCAGGGTTCGTATATCGGTAATACAACGGCTTCCCAAGCCGTGAAGGCGGGTTCGATTCCCGTACCCTGCTCCATAAAAAGCCAAGTCGTAGGACTTGGCTTTTTTCAATGATGTTCCTTTCGTGGATAAGGTCGCCGGACTGATGTTTTTTTGAGGAAAACATCACATCGTTGCGGCTGCTGGGAGCAACAGCGTTATGCGAAGAACAAAAGTTGTCATCCGTAGGAAAACATTCGCTTTTTCGAGGGGTTGTTTCGGGTACAATTTCACAAAAGCTGTATTTTTACAGAATTTATGGTTGAATTTCTGCCCTTGTTGTGTTACGATATAGAAGTATCAATATGGACTCGTGCGCCGTGGAGGGATACTTCCGGCTGACGATAAAGGAGAATACCTATGGCAACACCCCATACCATCGCCGTTGCCGGTAAAGGCGGCGTCGGCAAAACAACCACCTGCGGTATGCTCATCGACTACCTGTGCAAGAAGGGTCAAGGCCCTGTGCTGGTGGTGGATGCAGATGCCAATTCCAATTTGAATGAAGTTCTTGGCGTGGAAGTGGAAACTTCTCTGGGCGCGATCCGTGAGGAAATGGCGCAGGCTGAAATGAAGGGCACCATTCCTGCCGGTATGACCAAGGCTGACTATGCCGATTTCAAGTTCAATTCCGCCATCGTGGAAGAGGACGATTTCGATATGCTGGTCATGGGGCGCACCCAGGGCAAGGGCTGCTATTGCTATGTCAACGGCGTGCTCAAGACCCAGGTGGACAAGTATGCCAAGAATTACAGATACATCGTCATGGACAATGAAGCAGGCCTGGAGCATGTGGCTCGTGGCACCCTGCCTCATGTGGACACCATGCTTCTGATCTCCGACTGCTCCCGTCGTGGTGTGCAGGCCGTTGCCCGGATTGCCGAGATGGTACAGGAGATGAACCTGAACCCCGGTCAGATGGGTCTGATCATCAACCGTGCCCCCGGCGGCTTGCTGGACGACGGCGTGAAGGCTGAGATCGAAAAGCACGGCCTGAAGCTGTTCGGCGTTCTGCCTCAGGATGATGCGGTCTTCCGTTGCGACTGCGACGGCGAGCCTTCTTCCAAGCTGCCGGACACCGATCCCATGAAAGTGGCGCTGAAGCAGATCGCTCAGTCCATCGGATTGTAACAATCGTCATAAGTGCCGCCATCGGCATTTATATAAAATCATTAACGCAGCATTTTGCTTTTGCAGAATGCATTAAAAATCAAGGAGGATACAAACATGTCTTTCGCACCCAAGACGGCTCCTTATAGCGGCAAGATCAATGCCGTGACCCTGGGCACCGGTGACAAGGCCATTGTCATCGGCGGTCAGAATGTGCTGCCGTTCTACACCTTCGATGCTCCCATCGAAAATGCTCCCAAGATCGGCGTTGAAATCTCCGACGCTGCTCACGAGTGGACCGCTCCTGCACTGGTGGATTTCTACGCCGGCTGCAACACCATGGTCGAGCGTGCCAAGAAGGCCGAGACTATGGAAGGCGCAGACTTCCTGTGCCTGCACTTTGAGTCCGCTGATCCCAACGGCGCTAACCGCTCCGTAGAGGACTGCGTGGCTGATGCCAAGGCTGTTGCCGAGGCCGTTTCCATGCCCATCGTTATCATGGGCTGCAAGAACATCGAGAAGGACGGCGAGCTGTTCAGCAAGATCGCCGAGGCTCTGATGGGCAAGAACATCGTTGTGATGTCCGCCCGTAACGAGGACTACAAGAGCGTTGGCGCTTCCGTCGCTCTGGCTGCCGGCCAGAAGGTGGGCGCTGAGACCGCCGACGACATCAACCTGGCCAAGCAGCTGAACATCATGCTCAAGGGCCTGTCCATTGCTCCCGAGAACATCGTCATGAATGTTGGTACCGCTGCTGTGGGCTACGGCTATGAGTATGTGGCTTCCACTCTGGATCGTATCCGTCTGGCAGCGCTGGCTCAGGGCGATGCTGACCTGCAGATGCCCATTATCGCTCCCGTGTCCACCGATACCTGGGGCGTGAAGGAATCCACTGCTTCCGAAGAGGACGAGCCCGCTTGGGGCTGCGCCGAAGAGCGTGCAATTGAGATGGAAGTGGCGACTGCCGCTGCCAACCTGACCGGCGGCGCTGATGCTGTTATCATGCGTCACCCTGCTGCAATTGCCACCATCAAGAAGTTCATCACTGAACTTGTCTAATCGGAAGGAGGATACATACAATGGCTTTGAAAGGTCTTGACATTTTTAAGCTGTCTCCTAAGAAGAACTGTAAGGAGTGCGGCAGCCCCACCTGTATGGCATTCTGCATGAAGGTGGCTCAGGGCG
>CAZJCA010000059.1:0-10167 GCA_964544505.1 uncultured Oscillospiraceae bacterium | reverse complement strand
CCTCCCTGCAAAAAAGCGAGTACAGCCGCCAGGAATTTGTGGCCAATGTGTCCCACGAGCTGAAAACGCCCATGACCACCATCGGCGGCTATGTGGACGGCATTTTGGACGGCACCATCCCTCCGGAAAAGGCAAGCTACTATATGCAGATCGTCTCCACGGAGACCAAACGGCTGAGCCGGCTGGTTCGCTCCATGCTGGATATTTCCCAGTTGCAAAGCGAGGGCGGCATTCCCTCCGAGCAGATGACCCGTTTTGATGTGGAAGAATGCGCCGGACAAATGCTCATCACCTTTGAAAAGAAGATCATGGACAAGGACATCCAGGTGGATGTGGATATGCCCCAGTGCCCCATTTACACGGTGGCGCAGCAGGATTATATTTCTCAGGTGATCTACAATCTTTTGGATAATGCGGTGAAATTCTGTCCCCAGGGGGGCAGGCTTTCCATGAAGATCCGGGAGAGCGACAGTAAAATTTATGTTTCCGTTGGCAACGACGGTCAGACCATTCCCCCGGAAGAATTGCCCCTGCTGTTTGACCGGTTCCATAAAATGGATAAGAGCCGGACAGAAAATCGGGACGGCTGGGGTCTGGGTCTTTACATCGTCAAGACCATCGTGGGTCTGCACGGTGAGGATATTACGGCTACCAGCATTGACGGCTTTACGGAGTTTACCTTCACATTGCCGCTGATGAGCTGAGCACCCAATTGTTTTATTTTTATCCCTATTGAGGTTTTTTCTATGCGTGAGCACAATTCCGTGACAAATGAATATGGGGAATGTTGGGATACCGGCACTTACCAGACCGGCCCTTCCAAACCCCAAAAAGGCCAGAGCGTGCTGATCACCGTGCTTTTGATGGCGGTGATCCTGCTGGGCGGCATTGCCAGTGCGCTGGGTATCATGAATATTCGCCTGCTGGCTCAGCTGGTGGAGCAGCAAAGTTCCGAGCTGTACCTGTCCGTGGACACCACCCAGACAGATGACGAAATCAGCGACGACTTCTTCCACAGCGACAAGACCGTAGAGGCGCAGTTGCCGGAAGAAGAGGTGCTGCAGCTGCGGCTGGGCATTCGTGTCCAGGAGCTGAACGCTCTGTGCCGCCAGTACTGGGAACTTTCTTCCGGCGTGGAAGTGGTGGCTGCGAAGGACGGAACGCAGTTGCAGGAAGGGGATATTTTGGTCAGCATCAACAGCGAAAAGCTGACGGAGATCTCTCAGCTGTACAGCATTGTCGATGCTGCGCAGGAAAAGGATGTCCTGCGGTTGGGCGTCCTGCGTGCAGGCCAGCACTTCACCGTTGACATAACGGTGGAAAATCCCTGAATCACAATCATCGGAGAACAGCCCGAAAGCTCCCCCGATGGGGGAGCTTTTTTGGAGGTAAATTATGGAACCGATCTATGAAAAAGAATTTGTGGTGGATGATCTGGTCACCGACTGCTTCGGTAAGTTGAAGCCCAGTTCCGTGTTGTACTTTGTGCAGGAGATGGCAGGCCAGCATATCGATCGGATGGCCTTGGAGCCTACCCCTGCCCAGAAAGGGCTTCTGTGGGTCATCATTCGCCATCGGGTGCAGATCCAGCGGCTTCCTTCCAAAGGGGAGACCATCCGTCTGGAGACCTGGCCCATGCCCACCACCAGAGTGGCCTATCCACGCAGCGTGGTGGCCTATGACGAAAAGGGGGAGGAGCTGTTCCGCTCCATCAGCCTTTGGGTGCTGATGGACAAGGAAAGCCGAGCCATGGTGCTGCCGGGAAAGAGCGGTATTATGGTTCGGGGCATTGTCCGGGGCAATGAGCTGCCCAGCCCCCATAGCCTGATGCCCGGTGCCTGCGCCGCATCGGTGATCCGCCGGGTGGGCTTTACGGATCTGGATGCCAATATCCACATGAACAATTGCCGGTATCTGGAATGGGCGGCAGATCTGCTGCCCTCCTCTTTCCACAAAGACCACATTTTGCAGGATGTGACCATGTGCTATCTGTCCGAGGCCAGAGAGGGAGATCAGCTGGAGATCTTCTGGGAAATGGACACGGAAGGTGTGCTTCACATGGACATTCAGCGGCGGGAAAAAGACAAAAATATCCACATTTTTACGGCGGATCTCCACTATTCGATTTCGTGTTCCGTAAACTAAAATTTCTCCACAGTTTTTCACAAAGCTGTGGAGATTTTTCCACCATTTTTGAAAAAACCCTTTAAAATCTGGGCTTGAACCGGTTTGACCTGTGGAAAAACCTGTGGAGAATGTGGAAAACCATTGAAAACATAGGTTCAGTTATCCACAGGTTTAGAGAATTTATGTCAACTGATTTTCTGTTTTTTCTTTCCCGAAAAGAAGTTCTTCCCTTTTTCCGAAAAATAGTATATAATGGTTAAAAAATCGAGGGGGAAAAACTATGCATAAAAAGCTGGAAAACATTATCCGCAAGGTGCTGCATTTTTTGGAAGGTGTCATCGCCGTGCTGACCTTGGTGGTCTTGCTGGGAATGCTGGGTGTGGAAATTTATCGGATGTGCACCGTCAGCGATTATTTTTCCTCTGTGAACAATTATCTGCATAATATTTTGACCATCGTGGTGGGTCTGGAATTTGTGCGAATGCTGGTGGATATGACCCCTGCCAATACTTTGGAAGTGCTGATCGTGGCCATTGCCCGGCAGGTCATCGTCTCCCACGATGATCCGGTGAGCAATGTGTGCTGTGTGCTGTGTATTGCAGGCCTGTTCGCCACCCGGCGTTTCCTGATCCCCAGAGCCCAGATGACCATTGAAATGAGCGAAGTAGAGCCGGAAAAAGAAGAAGTGAAATAAAAAAACCGCCTTCGGGCGGTTTTTTATTATGACCGGTTGATGCAGGGCGTTGCCGGGCGGTCAGAGCGGAGGCGCACATACGCCTGAATAGCCGTTATTTTACGGGGATTGGCAGTCTGAATACCCGCATCTGCGCATATACTTGACCATCATCGTATGCGTGGAGGGGATGTTATGAAAAAGTATACCGTTGCCATTCTGGGGGTCACCGGGGTGGTGGGGCAGCAGATGCTGCAGGTTTTGCAGGAGCGTCACTTTCCGGTGGGAGAGCTGATCCCCCTGGCAAGTCGACGCAGCGTGGGATCGACGGTCAACTTCTGGAGGGAGAATATCCCGGTGCAGGATGCCCAGGAAGCGGATTTTACCGGGGTGGACATTGTGCTGGGGGCGGCGGAAAATGAGATCGCCCAGACCTTCGCCCCAGCCATTGTGGAAGCCGGGGCAGTGTTTATCGACAATTCTTCGGCCTTTCGGCTGGATCCCACCGTACCGCTGGTGGTGCCCCAGATCAACGGCAAGGATGTGAAAAATCACAAGGGCATCATTGCCAACCCCAATTGCACCACCACCATCGCCTTGACCGCTGTTGCGCCGCTGCGTGCTCTGGCACCGGTGCGCAGTATCTGGGCGGCGACTTATCAGGCAGTGTCAGGGGCAGGGGCGGCAGGGTTGCAGGAGCTGGTGGAGCAGACCCAGGCCTTGTCCCGGGGAACAGCTTATGCGCCCCAGGCCTTTCCCCATCAGATCGCCTACAATCTGATCCCCCAGATCGGAGCCCATCAGCTGCTGGGCTATACCACGGAAGAAATGAAGCTGCAATTTGAGGGAAGAAAGATCTTGCACAACCCGGATCTGATGGTCAGCTGCACCTGCGTGCGTGTACCGGTGATGCGCAGTCACAGTGTGGCGCTGAGTGTGGGCTTTGATCGGGCTGTGGGGGTGGAGAATGCCCGTGCCATCCTCGCAAACGCCCCGGGCTGCATTCTGATGGACGATTTGGAAAATGGGGAATATCCCATGCCCCTGACCGCTTCCGACCAGGACGAGGTGCTGGTGGGGCGCCTGCGCCCGGATCTGACCGACGAGTGCCGGATCAGCCTCTGGTGCTGCGGCGACCAGTTGCGAAAAGGGGCTGCCACCAATGCGGTGGAGATCGCAGAATTGCTGATCCAGAACTGACGATTTGGAACGAAAACAGCCGCTGTGGTGGACACAGCGGCTGTTGCTTATTCACTTTTGGGGGCGTTGTTGGGCTTTTTTCTATGGTGGAAATTCCGGCGGCGATTGTTCTGCTTGCGCTGGACAGGTTCGCCCTCGGTCTGGGGAATATTTTCCTGAGGCTGCTTGGCCTTGGGCTTTTCAGCCTTGGGCGCTTCGGCCTTTTGCTCTGTCTTGGGCGCATCCTGAGGCTTCTGTTCGGCTTTGGGGCGGTTTTGCCGATGGCGACGGGAACGGACAGGCTTTTCGGATTTCGGCTCAGCTGCTTCCACGGGCTGCTCCTGAGGCTCGTCCACCACGCTCTCCTGACGGTAGCGGAAGCGGATCGGCTCCAGCTTTTCGCTTTCTTCCACCTTTTCCAAGCAGCGGACCTTCTTGCCGCTGCCGGAAATGGGAGCCCAGTCCGCCGGGATAGGCTCGTCATTTTTCTTGGCCTTGCCGTTGCGCCACACAGCGATGTCTTCCACCGAGAACTGGCTGACGGTGTCGGGATTTTCTTCCAGACGAACCTTCACCTTCTGCCGCAGCAGGCTCACTTCCGTCACCACGCCACGGCCTTCGGGGGTGTCTACAAAAGACTCCTCCTTGGGGGTGCGGCGCAGCAGATCTTCATAGGCATCCTGCTCGTATTTCAGGCAGCACATCAGTCTGCCGCAGGTGCCGGAAATTTTGGTGGGATTCAGGGAAAGAGACTGGGTTTTTGCCATTTTGATGGACACAGGCTGGAAATCGTCCAGGAAGCTGGCGCAGCAGAAAGGTCTGCCGCAAATGCCCAGGCCGCCCACCATTTTTGCCTTGTCCCGGACACCGATCTGCCGCAGCTCGATCCGGGTGTGGAACACGGAAGCCAGATTTTTCACCAGTTCCCGGAAGTCCACCCGTTCGTCGGCAGTGAAGAAGAACAGGATCTTGCTGCCGTCAAAGGCGCACTCCGCCGATACCAGCTGCATATCCAGGCCGTGTTCCTCGATTTTTTGCAGGCAGATGGCATGAGCCTTCTTTTCTTTGGCACGGTTTTCTTCCACGATCTTTTCGTCCTGCGCCGTAGCCAGCCGCAGAACGCTGCGCAGGGGAGGCACCACATCCTTGCCGGGGATCAGGTGGTTGCTGCCAGCGCAGATGCCGTATTCCGGGCCACGGGCGGTGTCGATGATCACATGGTCGCCCTGCTGGAACTGCATACCTGCCGGGTCAAAATAGTATATTTTCTGGCCGGGGCGGAACTGGATGTCTACCACTTCCACGGTTTCCGGCATGGAAATTTCTTCGTTGATGATTTCTTCCATTTGGTTCTCCTTGGTTATATAAACTGTCCCTTAAGGGGCAAAAAATGTTATCGTAAAGCCCAGCTCAAATAGCCGCAAATGGCGGCAGGGGAAACATTTCCCTGGGCATAGGTGGTGCACTTTTGCAAAGTGGCGATGGCTTCGTTCAGATCGTTGGGGCTGCGGCTGGCAGCCAGTTTTGCGGACAGGGGGGAAAGGCTCTGACCGCCGGAACGGATGACCAGTGCGCCTTCGGTCAGCTCTGTCCATTGCTGCAAAATAGGGATCAGCTGATCCCGTTTCCATTTTTCCATGGGAACGAGGGTCCGGGTCAGAAGCAGGGCATCTTTGGCACAGAGGGCTTGTATAAAATCCGCCGTCTGGGGATTTTCCGTCAGTCCTTCGGAAAGAAGATTTTTGGCCTGTCCCAAAAATCCGCCGCTGCGGGCGATGGCGGCTTCCACCGTTTCCTGAGAAGCCTGTGGAAATTCTTTTTGCAGGGTCTGGCGCAACAGGGGGGCATCCAGACTTTGCATTTTCAGCTCCACGCACCGGGAGCGGACAGTAGGCAGAATTTTCTCCGGATTTTCTGCCAGCAGCAGAAATAAGCCGTAGGCAGGGGGTTCTTCCAGAATTTTCAGCAGGGCGTTTTGCCCTTCCAGACCCATTTCCTGAGAGAAAATGTAGACCTTTTTCTCTCCTTCGTTGGGTCTGATGAACACATCGTCCCGCATTTGCCGGATGATGCGTACCGGCACGGTCTTGTGCTCCGGGTCTTCTACAAAAATCACATCCGGGTGGACACCGCTTAGCACCTTTCGGCAGGCCTGGCAGTGAAGGCAGGGACGGTCATCGCTTTGGCACATGGCCGCCGCCGACAGCAGCTTTGCCAGTGTCCGTTTTCCCGAGCCACAGGGACCGGAGATCAGGTAAAAGTGAGCCAGTTTTCCCTGCTGCAGCGCACTTGTTAAATTGTCTTTGATGCGCTGGTTGCCCAGCAGGGAAGAAAAGGACATGGTGACCTCCGATCAAGTAAGAATTATAAATTATGCCTTGGCTCCCCAAAGGGGGCAAGAGAGGAACCCTCTCTGTCACGGCATTCGCCGTGCCACCTCCCCCGGAGGGGGAGGCAAGAGACTCTTTTCGGACTGGGCTTCCAGGACTTCTGCATTCCGGCGAAATTCCTGAAATTCCCGGGTCAGACCCTGTTCCTCACAATACCAGTGACAACAGCGGATCACAGACACATCGTCCATATCGTTCACTTTTTTCATGCGGTATTTGTATACACGATGGTCGGTCAAAAAATCCCGTGATATTTGTGCCAGAAGATGATTAGACATATCCAAACCTCAGCCCATGTTTATCATTTGCAATTTTGAATTTTGTTTTTTAACCCCACAATGCCGACAGCATGGGAATGACCTGCTTTTTACGGCTCATGACCTTGGCGAGGAAGGCTGTATTTTCCTTGGGGGTTACATGAAAGGCCTGCTCGATGGTATCGTCCTCACCCAGATAGATGATCTGGGTGCCTTCCATCAGCACATCGGTCAGCATCAGGATCATCAGGTCAAAGCCCTGCTTTTTGGCGGTCTTTTCCATGAGCTGCAGGAACTCTTCCTTCCGCTCCAGCAGGTGAGCGCAGTCCACGCAGGTGACCTGGGACACGGCCAGAGAGTGTCCGGCAATGTGGAATTCCTTATAGTCAGCGAAGAGCATTTCCTCGGTGGTCTTATTGTCGGTGGAGGCGGAGAAAATTTCCTTTCCCAGTTCCTCCAGAGAAACTTTGGCAAGCCGGGCCATCCGTTCTGCCGTCCACACATCCCGGTCGGTGCAGGTGGGAGATTTGAACATAACCGTGTCGGACAAAATGGCAGCCGCCATCATGCCGGCCATCTTGGCGCTGGGCAGCAGCCCCCGCTCCTGGAACATGGAGGCGATGATGGTGTTGGTAGAGCCAACGGGCTCGTTGCGGAAGTAGACCGGGTGATTGGTCTGCACATCCGCCAGGCGGTGGTGATCGATGATAGCCAGAATCTCCGCCTCTTCCAGACCGGGCACGGACTGGGAAGCTTCGTTGTGGTCAACGAGAACCACTCTCTTGCGCCGGGGGCGCAGCAGGTGATACCGGGTCAGAACGCCAGCCACCTTGTCGTTTTCGTCCAGAATGGGATAGCAGGGATCCCGGTGCTTGAGCACCTGCTCCTTGACTTCGTCCACCCGGTCGTTCAGGTGGAAACACTCCAGATCCGTGGTGCGGCAAATGCGCCCGATGGGGGTGGACTGGAACACCAGCCGTGCAGCACGGTAGGCATCAAAGGGGGTGAAAATAATGCAGGTTTTGGTGGGCAGGGCACGCAGTTCGTCGGAAATCTCTGCCTGACACAGGATCAGGCACCGGACATTCATTTCCAAAGCTCTGCGGATCATGTCCTCCTGGTGACCGCAAAGAACGATGGAGTCTTCCCGGTCAAACAGCAGGTTTTCCCGGCTGGAGGGCAGGGCAATGGTGATCTCGCCGGAGATGGTGTCGGTGCTCCAGCAGCCGGCGTTGAGGATCTCGCCTTCCAGCACCGACAGCACATTGCACACCGGTACTTCTTCCAGATAAGCCGAGGCTACCTGATCCATGTTGTAGCTTGCCACATTTTCACGGGAGAGCATGCCATAAAGGGTACCATCTTCATTGGCGACGGGTAGAGCGGAGATGTTTTTTTGCGCCTGCAACTCTTTCCATGCCCGCCCCACGGTGACAGCCGCATCCAGAACAGGGGGAGTATCAAAGTCCAGGTCCCGAACCTGGGTGTACATATTGTGGATCTGCTTGGGGGGCTGAAAACCGAAGCGGTTCAAAACGATTTGGGTCTCGTCGGACACACGGCCCAGACAGGCGGCTTCGTATTCCCGGTCGCCCAGGGCGTTGCGCAGGGCGGCATAAGCCATGGCAGCCACAATGGAGTCTGTATCAGGGTTTCGATGTCCGGTCACATAAATAGGGTCCATAAATGTCCTCCTTGAAAGCGTGTGATGGAAGACGCTCTCGTTAAGAGCGCTGTGTTGGCTTTATTCTGCGCTTACTTCGCCAGCCAAATTGGTGGCGAAAAGCTTGGCGATGCCCTGCTGATCCAGCCCCTGACCGATGGCCCACATGAGCTTGGTCATGGCAGCTTCGGAAGTCATGTCACGAGCCTGAATGACCCCCAGATGCAGCAACTTCACGCCCACCTGATAGACCCCCAGATTGGAGCTGTCATACAGGCACTGGGAGGTGACCACCACATTGATGCCCTTTTCCAAAAGTCTGCCGATGGCGGCAAGACTCTCGCCCAGCACATTGATGCCGCCCAGACCAAAGGCTTCCAGCACGATGCCCTTGTAGCCCATGTCCGCCAGTGCATCAAAGATCCGGGGGGACAGGCCGGGGGTCAGTTTTAAGAGAAATACATCGTCGCTGATGGCGGTCTTCAGTTCCGGCTTGCCGGAAATCTGAGGCAATACCTGCTGATCGAGGGCAAGGCCGGCATTGCTGACCAGAGCAGCGTAGCGTGCATTGATGGATTCAAAAGCGGAGAAGCCGGAGGCACGGACTTTCACCGCACGGCAGCCCAGCATCACTTTCCGGTCAAAAGCCAGGAAAATGCCGGGTTTTCCGGTGGCAGCCATGGCAAAGGCAGTGCGCAGATTGTCCGGGCCGTCGGACAGCATGTCCGCCAGGGGAAGTTGAGAGCCGGTGAACACCACAGGCAGATCAATATTGGGCAGCATGAAGGTGACAGCCGAGGCGGTATAGGCCATGGTGTCCGTGCCGTGGGATACCACGATGCCGTCGTATCCTGCCCGGTTTTCAAAAATGCCCTGGGCGATCAGCTGCCATTCCGCAGGGCGGATGTTGGAAGAGTCCAGGCAGATCAGATCTTTCACGGTGATATCGTAGTATGTACGAAGCTGCTCCATTTCCCGCTCAAACACGCCGGAGGATCGAGGTTCCAATCCCTCGCCGCCGGGCATGGAGGCAATGGTGCCGCCGGTGGTCAAAAGCAAAATGTGTCTTTTCTCGTTCACGGGTATACCTCCCCATAATCTCTCTAGTTTGTATTATATCCATAAAAAGGGCAAATAGCAAGTAAATTTAATGATAAATTACGAATTACAAATGATATTATTCCTTTGCACAACTGGGTGGCATTTCAGTCATCCTTTGGAAAGGCAAGAAAAAGTTTTGCCCCCGAACCTGTGGATTCGGGGGCAGCATATTACAGGGAAAAATAGTCTTTGGCAGCTTCAAACAGGTGTAGGTCATAGTCTCCCGGCACATTTTGATAGAGTTTTTCTCCGATGCGCTCGGCGTGTCCCATTTTGCCGAAGATCCGCCCATCGGGGGAGGTAATGCCTTCAATGGCCCACACAGAGCCGTTGGGGTTAAAGTCTACATTCATGGTGGGATTGCCCTGCAGATCTACATACTGGGTGGCGATCTGACCATTGGCGGCAAGTCGGTCAAGCAGTTCCGGCTTGCACAGGAAGCGGCCTTCGCCGTGGGAAATGGGCACATTTACCACATCGCCCACATTCATTTTGGAAAGCCAGGGGGAATTGCTGCTGGCGATCCGGGTGCGGACGATCCGGCTCTGGTGGCGACCAATGGTGTTGAAGGTCAAAGTGGGGCAGTTTTCGTCGGTGTCGATGATCTCGCCGTAGGGCACCAGACCCAGCTTGATGAGCGCCTGGAAGCCGTTGCAGATGCCCAGCATCAGACCGTCCCGATTTTTCAGCAGCTCCATGGTGGCATCTTTGACCATGGGATTGCGGAAGAAGGCGGTGATGAACTTGCCGGAGCCGTCCGGCTCGTCGCCGCCGGAG
>CAZJCA010000058.1:0-10407 GCA_964544505.1 uncultured Oscillospiraceae bacterium | reverse complement strand
ATTCCACCGACTACTTTCAATTCAATGCTTCCCCGGCGCAATCATTTCAGACTTTGTTTTATCACAAAGCAGGCAGGTATAGACCGTTTCTTCATCATTGCTTCCCGGCGTGATCATTGTCGTTCCCTCACTCCACAGGTGGGGACAGGATGTTTGATCGATCTTTTTGGTGCTGATGGAAATGCTGCCGGACACGCTTTCCATATCAATCGGGCATTTGCCCAACTTGCCGGAACATTGATAGCGATTGTCGTCTTTTTCGTAGGGGAGACTGGTGTTGAGGGTTTTGCTGACACCGTCCAGCTTCAGATCAAAGCCAAAGTCCTCCGGTAAATACAGGGTAAAATCCCCGGATACGGTATTTAAATCGATGGAATTCGGACAGCCTGCGCTGGCATCAATGGTACAGCGGGCGGATACACCTTCGATGTCGATCTTTTCAAATCTGCCATGGAAATTCATGTCGCCGGAAACGGTTTCCACATCCAGCTTGTCAGAAATGACAGACTGGATATTGATCTTGCCGGACACATTCTCGGTTTTCAATTCCTGAAGGTTGGAGAGTTTTTCAATGGTCACATCCGCAGAAACCGCTTCTACCTTCAGCAATTTGCCATCCCAGTTTTGAGGCAGGCTAAGGGAGAGGTCTTTGGATTTGACTTTTCCCGTATTCCATTTTTTCCCGTTAAAGCCGATGGACAGGCGGCCATTTTCCAGTTTGTATACTGTTTCAAAATCCGTATTGTTATTACTGGTTTCGTAGGAAATGGTATCGGTGTCCGCTCCGCTGACATTGACATCGCCGGAGACCCAAAGAATCACGATCTCGTCAATGTTGGCTGCATGAAAGGAATGTGCGGCAGCTTCCGTGCCGTTCGACAGCAGGCCACTGACGGAACTTCCAACGCCGCCTATGCTGAAGTTAAAGATGTTATTGCTCCAGAAAAAATCTTTCTCGGAAATACCAGCGATGAGAACGCCGGACAGGATCACGATCAGCAGGGAGAAAATGATCATTCTCGCAATGGCGTTTTTCTTCATTTTTCTACCTCCAACAAATCAAAAACAGCCTTTACCAGTCCTTTGACGGCACCGATCAGCGGAAAAATGACCCATGTGATGAGCCATGCACCGCTCCAAAAGCTGATGATGAAATAGGCGATGATGCCAATGGTGGTGATAAGGGTATTGATGGCTTTCAGAAGCGGATTTTTCTCCTCCGGTTCTTCTTTCGGATCTTCTTTCTTTTCTTCCTTCTGGGCTCCTGTTGCTCCGGCAAAAATCAGCAGGGCAGTGGCAAGGCCGCAGATGGCCAGTGTGCCGCACAGTCCGATCTCTTCCATATTAAGCATAGCCAACACAAACAGGGGAATGGGGGAGATGATATATAGAAAAATAGCAAATGCTTTCAGCATTCGTTTGGCAAAGGACGCTTCCTTTTTCACAGGGACAGGTGCAGTAGGGGAAGGAGCAGTTCCAGTGGGCCGTTCTGCCCCCAAAAGCTCCGTAATGTCGCCGATGCCGGAAATTGCCAGCCGATAGGCAGCTTCGGGAGACTTTCCCTGTTCGATCAGGTCATCGTAGCGTTCCAGCGTATTTTGTAAAATTTCCTGCTTCATGTCATCGACATCCGCACTGCCGGCGAACAGAAGCTCCACATAGGAAATCAGTTGTTCTCTCATTTTTCTACCTCCGTTTTCAATAGCTGATCCATGATGGATTTGGTTTCCTGCCATTCCTGCAACAATCGATGGCAGGCATCCCGACCTTCCGGGGTGATGGTGTAGTATCGCCGCCGTGCACCGGGGCCGTTTCCACCCCAATAGGAGGCAATATAGCCCAGTTCCTCCAACCGCTTAAAAGCGGTGTAGAGGGTGGCTTCTTTCAATTCAAAACGGCCATCAGAGAGGGCAGAGATGGTTTTGTTGATCTCGTATCCGTAGCTGTCCGACCGTAAAAGCCGAGCAAGAATAATGGCATCGGTGTGACCACGGATCAAATCACCTGCAATGGACACAGTGAACCCTCCTTTAAAAATTGATATCATCATAATAACACCAAGTACCTCGCCTGTCAAGGTACTTTGCGGAATTTGTGTATAGAAAGGAGCACCCCCAACTGTTTGTTGGAGGTGCTCTGATGTTATTTATGATATTTGCTTCCGGCCTGGATGGCTTCTGCCCGGTAAAGCTGTTCGAGTACCATTACTCTTGCCAGGTGGTGGGGAAAAGTCATAGGCCCCATGGAGAGTTTGAAATCCGCTGCTGCTTTCACTCTGGGAGAAATGCCAAAGGAAGAACCGATGAGAAAACAGGCGCTGCTTTTACCTGCCAGTTTTACATCTGCCAGTTTCTTGGCAAAGGCCTCGCTGGAAAGCTCCTTGCCCTCCGGGGTGAAGATGCAAAGCCATGCCCCTTTTGGGATCTTGGAGAAGATGGTATCTGCCTCTTTCTCCAGACCTGCGGCAATTTCGGCAGGGGAAGGGTCTTCCGGCAGACGAACCTCCGGCAGTTCCAGCAGATTGAACTTACAGTAAGCGCCCAGCCGCTTGGAGTATTCTTCGCAAGCGGAAATATAGAATTTTTCCTTTAGTTTGCCCATGGCAAGCAGAGTAATTTCAAACATTATGCAAATTCCTTAATGATAGATACGATTTCAGCGCCGATCCGCTTCTGTGCCTCACCGGTGGATGCACCGATATGGGGCAGGGCGGAGACAGCAGGGTGCTGAGACAGGGCCTCATTCTTGGTAGGCTCCTCATTCCATACATCCAGACCGGCAGCACGAACCTTTCCGCTGTTCAGAGCTTCCAGTAGGGCGTTTTCGTCGATGTTTGCACCACGGGAGGTGTTGATGATCACGACACCGTCTTTCATGGTGGCGATGGAGTCTGCGTTGATGATGGGCTCGCCCAGTGCAGGGGTGGACAGGGCGATGATATCAGCGGTCTTCAGCAGCTCTTCCAGAGAAACAAAGTGCATGCTCTCGCACTCATACTCCGGCTTGGGGTGACGCTGATAGGCGATGACATTCATGCCGATGCCCTGTGCCAGATCACCAATGCGCTTGCCGATACGGCCATAGCCGATGACACCCAAAGTCTTGCCGCCCAACTCAAAGCCTTTGCCGTAAGCTTTTTTCTCCCACTTGCCTTCACGCATGGTATGACCGGCAACGGAAATGAAACGGGCGCAGGAGAACATCAGGCCGATGGCCAGTTCTGCAACGGCGTTGGAGGAAGCATTGGGAGTATTACGAACGGTGATGCCCATGGCTTCTGCATCGGCAACATCAATGTTATCTACGCCTACACCGCCACGGATGATCAACTTCAGTCGGCTGTCTTTGGCAACTTCCAGCTGCGCTTTGCGCACTTTGGTAGCAGAACGAACGACCACAGCATCAAAATCCCGGAGGGCAGCGCCCAGTTCTTCGGGAGCATAGAACTGTTCTACTACTTCGTGACCCATGTCACACAGCTGGGCGATACCGGATTTATCCATGCCGTCAGTAACAAGAATTCTCATTTTTCGTTTCCTCCCAATTACTTATGTTCTGCTTCAAATTTTTTCAGGCATTCCACCAGCGCCTGAACCCCCTCAATGGGCATGGCGTTATAGATGGAAGCACGCAGACCACCCACGGACTTATGACCCTTCAGATTGTCAAAGCCTGCTGCCTTGGTGTAGGCTACCACTTCGGCATCCAGTTCCTTGCTTTCGGTGACGAATGGAACATTCATCAGAGAACGGAACTGCTTTTCGACAGTGCCATTAAACATTTTGGACTCGTCCAGATAGTCATACAGAACTTTTGCCTTTTCTTCGTTGTACTTTGCCATTGCTTCCAGACCGCCGTTGTTCAGCAGGTAACGGAAGACCTTACCGCAAACATAGATGGCCCAGCAGTTGGGTGTATTGTACATAGAACCGGCATCAGCATGGGTATCATAACGCATATAAACAGGGGTCTTGGGATCAATATCGGTACGGATCAGATCCTCCCGAATGATGACAATGGAAACGCCGGCAGGGCCGATGTTCTTCTGGACACCGCCGTAGATCACACCGTAGTCAGAAACATTGCAGGGCTTGGACAGGAACATGGAGCTTTGGTCGGAGACCAGAATTTTGCCCTTGGTATTGGGAAGGGTCTGGAAAGTGGTGCCATGGATGGTCTCGTTTTCGCAGATATAAACATAGTCCGCATTCTCTCGGATGGGCAGATCGGAACAGTCGGGCAGGTAGGAGAAATTCTTATCTTCGGAGGATGCAATACACTTGACATCGCCGAACTTCTGGGCTTCCTTAAATGCCTTTTTACTCCAGGCACCGGTGACGATATAGTCGGCAACTCCGTTCTTCATCAGATTCATGGGCAGCATGGAGAATTGCAGGGTAGCGCCGCCCTGAATAAACAGCACTTTATAGTTATCAGGAATGTTCATCAGTTTTCTCAGGTCAGCCTCAGCCTCGTCGAAAATCTGCTGGAAGACCTTGGAACGGTGGGACATTTCCATGACACACATACCGCTGCCACGGTAGTTCATCATTTCGTCTCGAATTTCTTCCAGAACGGGCACAGGCATGGTTGCAGGACCGGCAGAGAAGTTATAGCTGCGATTATACATTGAATTACCTCCAATAATTTGCTGCATATTGCAGTTTGTATGGACAGTATAACACGAATAGCCTCGGTTGGCAACTATGAATTTGTGAATTTTTTACAGTTTTATCTAAGAAAATACAGGGAAAACTAGGAGTATGCCCAAAAGCAACAACTGTATCTGTCCACAATACAAGCACAGGAGGAACTGCGTATGCCCAAGAAGAAAAAGCTGCCCCAGCCACCGCCTATGGTGGAAGAAGTGAAACCCAGCCCCATCATCACTGATCCCCAGGGCTGCTACACCGGTCGTCCCATCGAAAAGTATGAAACCCCGGTGCAGGATGCTGATGATCTGTAAACACAGCACATCCCCAACCAGGCCGGTTGGGGATGTATGCTTAATACCCTTTGTACATTCGCCGGGTGGCCAGACCGCCACGGATATGGCGCTCCATTTTGTTCAAGTCTAATACCTTACGCACCTTTTCATAGAGCAGGGGATCTGCTTTTGGCAGCCGCTGCTGCAAATCTTTGTGGACAGTAGATTTTGAAATACCAAAGTGGTTTGCCGTGGCACGCACGGTAGCCCCGGTTTCGATCATGTACACAGCCAGTTCGCAGGCTCGTTTATCGATGGTGTCTATCATTTGCCTCCCTCCGATGCTGTGTGCTACCATAAAAAACTTATGGGGAGACTTTGAAAGATATGAAAGAAGGGGGGTGTAAAATTTTTGTAATATTCATATCTAAATTGCTAGACATTTGTGAATAATAAGGATATAATGAAAGGCAGAAAAAGGAGGGGATCCATTATGGAACTTAAAGTCGATAAAAAAGGCGGCAGAACGATCCTCATTACATTGATCTGCATTGTAGCAGGTTATCTGTTGCTGAAAGAAACAGAGCGAGTGAAAAAAGTATTAGATTTTGTGCTGGGTCTGTTTTCTCCGTTCATTGTAGGCGCGGCAATTGCCTTTATTCTAAATGTCCCAATGCGCTTTTTTGAGCGGAAAATGACATTTATTAAAAATGAGAAGCCCTTGCGTGTTGCTTCCATTTGTATGACACTGTTGGCTGTGGTAGCGGCCATTGCAGTGTTTATGCTGATTTTGATTCCCCAGATCAGAGATACCATTCGGGTATTTGCGTTCCAGCTTCCCAATTTCTTCAACCGTGTGGACGAGTGGCTGGCAGAACAACTGCAAAAGTATCCACAGATAAAAGACCTGCTTGTAAAAAACCTGCCCAACATTACGGAACCCGACGGCAGTATCAACTGGATGGAGCTGGTCAATAAGGTGATGGAAGCGCTCAATACCAGTATTTCCGGCTTGGCATCTCAAGCAATTTCTCTGGTCAGTGATTTTGTCAGCAGCATCTATAACGGTGTGTTTAGTTTCATTTTCGCTTGTTACTGTTTGGCACAGAAAGAAACCCTGGCTCGGCAGGGAAGAAAACTGCTGTATTCCATTGTTTCCGAGAAAAGAGCAGATGAAGTGGTGCGTGTGCTGCGTATGAGCAACACGGTGTTCTCCAACTTCATTACAGGCCAGTGCCTGGACGCTTTGATTTTGGGTCTGATGTGTGCTGCAGTCATGGCAGTCTTGAGAATGCCCTATATTCCGCTGGTTACTTTGATCATTGTTGTGACGGCGCTGATCCCTGTTATGGGCGCGTTGATCGGTGCGGCCATCAGTGCTTTCCTGATCTTCGTCAGCAGCCCCATTCAAGCAGTGGCATTTGTGATCATGTTTATTATTGTTCAGCAGATCGATAATAACATTGTCTACCCCAGAGTGGTTGGCTCTTCCATTGGCTTACCCGGTATGTGGGTAATCGTGGCGGTTCTGGTTGGTGAAGGCCTGATGGGTGTGGCAGGTATGCTTTTGATGGTGCCTTTTGCTTCTGTGCTGTATGCGCTGCTTCGTGAATTCGTTGCAAAACGAGTGGAGCAACGCAATATCCCGGAGGATAAGCTAAGAGCACATCCGCCAAAGCTGCAGGAACACTTCATGTTCAGTCGTGTCAAAAAAGCAAAAGAAAAGAGAAAAGAAAAGAAAGAGCAGAAAGTGCAGAAAGCAGAACCTGCAGAAAAGCAATAACAGTTGTAGCCCTCGGCTTTTGCCGTGGGCTACTTGCATTTGACGGATAAATAGTGTATAATAAATTGAAATTCGACAAAAATGGAGAAGATATGAAAGAATATAATAACTATCTTTTTGACCTATATGGGACATTGGTCGATGTGCATACCGACGAGGATAAGGACTTTCTCTGGCAGCGGTTGAGCCTGCTTTTGGGGGCAGATAAAGTGTATTGCACCCCGGAATGCCTGAAAAAGAAATACGCCGGGCAGATCGCTTCCAGAGAGGCTCTGGCGAAACAGCAGAGAGGCCAATGGGCAGAAATCGATATTGCCCCTGTGTTTGCCGCCATGTATGCAGACTATGGCGTGAATGCATCCGACGAGCAAATTGCGCAGCTGGCAAAAATATTTCGAGTGTTGTCCATCGAAAAACTTCGATTGTTCCCGGAAACAGAGCAAATGCTGCAACGGCTAAAAGCGGCAGGGAAGAAGGTGTACCTGCTTTCAAATGCCCAGCAGCTTTTTACCATGCCGGAATTGCACGCGTTAAATTTGGTACCGTATTTCGATGGTATCATCATTTCTTCAAACGAGGGGTTGAAGAAACCGAGTACAGACCTCTACCATCTTGCGCTGAAGCGATATGACCTGGATCCTGAACAAACGGTGATGGTCGGCAACGACGATCAGGCTGATTGCTGGGGGGCTGCCAAGGCTGGCCTTGACAGTATGTATGTCTACACAGAGCAATCTCCCCAAAGAACGACACCTCTGCCCGGCAACTGCCGGTTGCTATCCACCATCGGCGATGTATTCTGATTTGTAAAGGGGAAATGCCCATGTCCATTGTGAAATTCTATCGGGGAGACCCGAAAAATGCCCCTAAAACCACCCAGGGCGCCCATTTAGGTGCCAATGCCATCATCACATGCAACCGCAGGTTGCTCCTTGAAAAGCGCACAGACAGTAACACCTGGGGCTTGGTCGGTGGCGGCGTAAAGAACTACGAAACACCGGAACAGGCCATTTCCCGAGAAGTTTATGAGGAACTGGGCTGGCGGATCCCGAAAGAACGATTCCGAAAACTTGCGGTATACGGAGAGCCCGGACGGATCGCTGCCTATTGCGACGGAAGCATCTGGCGAATGGTGATCGTGGCCTTTGCACTGGAACTGGAGCAGGAGCCTGCCATTCACATCAGCCGGGAATCCCGGGAAATGCGTTTTTTCACGGCGGAGGAGCTGAAAGATATTGAGATCGTCATCACTCATTCCGACATTGTGGAAGAGTGGTTTCTGAATCAAAAAGAAGAGAGAGATCATTTATGAAAGAAAAATCCAAACTGACCAAACTGGAAAAAAGCTGGATCTTATATGATGTGGGCAATTCTGCCTTCATTTTGTTGGCATCTACATTGCTGCCCATTTTCTTTAATGCCATCGCCAGTGCAGACGGGATCAATGAGGAAATGTATTTGTCCTACTGGAGTTATGCAGCTGCCATTGCTACTGCGTTGGTATCGATTATTGGCCCGATTTGTGGCACACTTGCAGATCGTCCCGGTTATAAAAAGCCGATCTTCCTGGTATTCATGTTGCTCGGTGCTCTCAGCTGCATGGCACTGGGCATCGCAAAAAGCTGGATCGTCTTTCTGGGAATCTATATTTTAGCAAAGGTTGGTTTTTCTTCCAGTCTGGTGTTTTATGATGCGATGTTGATTGAAGTGACAGACGAAGAGAAAATGGATCGGGTATCCTCTGCGGGCTATGCCTACGGCTATATTGGCTCGGTTATTCCTTTTGTGATCTGCCTTGTACTTGTGCTTTTCCCTGAGATTTTTGGCATGACCCAGCAGACGGCTATGGTGATCTCTTTCCTGCTTACGGGCATCTGGTGGATCGTTTGCACACTGCCGCTGCTGCGGCGTTACAAGCAGCCCGTCAGCAGCCGGGAAAAGTTGCCTTTGCGCAATACCTTCGGGGAACTGGGGAACACCCTGCGCCACGCAGCCCAGCACAAAAACATTTTGTGCTATCTGATCGCCTTTTTCTTCTTTATCAACGGTGTGTATACCATCATGGACATGGCGACGGCCTATGGTACGGCCTTGGGTCTGGAAACCAACGGCCTGCTGCTGGCGCTGCTTTTGACGCAGGTGGTTGCATTTCCTTCCACCATCATCTTTGGTAAACTTTCGTCTAAAATCGCTGCAGGAAAGTTGATGAAAATCTGCATTTTGTGTTACAGCGGTGTGGCACTGTTCGCCGTTTTCCTGGTATCTCAGTGGCAATTCTGGGTGCTGGCTGTGATGGTTGGCTGCTTCCAGGGTGCAATTCAGGCGCTGAGCCGCTCTTATATGAGTAAGATCATACCTGCAGAGCGCAGTGGTTCTTATTTCGGTCTGATGGATATTTGCGGTAAAGGTGCGGCATTTTTGGGTACGCTGTTGGTCGGCGTGATCAATCAGGCAACCATTGGCCTGGAAATCCCCGAAATTTTCGGCTTGCAGCTGCAAAATGAGAATATTGCAGTGGGGGCGCTGCTGATTTTATTTATTATCGGCTATATCCTGTTCTGCAAAGCAGACAAAATGAACGAGAACGCCTAAAGGAGTTACGACTATGGACTATATCATCGAAAATGATCTTTTAAAAGTAACCGTTACTTCCCATGGAGCACAGATCAAAAGCGTCATCCGAAAGTGCGACGGTGTGGAGCACATGTGGCGTGGCGATCCCTCGGTTTGGAAGTATCATAGCCCGGTGCTGTTTCCTTATGCCGGACGGGTAAAGGATGGTCGCATTGAAATTCGCAACAAAGTGGTAGAGAATGCGCCTGTTCATGGTGTTGTGCGTACTCAGGAGCACATTCTGGCAGAACAGGGGAACGATTATGTAACGCTTGCTCTGGATGCCAACGAGCAAACCTTGAAAATTTTCCCCTATCAGTTCCGTTTCCTCTCTACTTTCCGACTCAATGGCGCCTCTATCGAGCATACATTGACTGTTGTCAACACGGATCAGGACTCCTTCTGCTTTGGTATTGGCTATCATCCTGGATTTGCCATTCCTTTTGATGACAAACATGATATCGAGGATTACGAGCTTCGGTTCTCTCACATGGAGTCGCCCATTTGTCTGGATACACCCACTGGATTGCTCAATGGAAAGTATTACACTTTGGGCAGCAATATACAGTCCATCGATATTACGGATGGGATGTTCGATGTGGGAAGTCATTGTATGGTGGGCTTAAGAAGCCGGACATTGGGCCTGTATGAAAAGGGCAGTGATCGGGCTGTGGTATGTACCATCGAAAATTTCCCCAACTGCCTGATTTGGAGCACAGAAGGAAAGCCTCAGTTTGTCTGCATTGAGCCTTGGCACAGCTTGCCCAGCTCAGAAACAGATGGCTATGCCTGGGAAGACAAGGCAGCCGCCGCCACCGTTGCTCCCGGCGAGCGTTGGAGCACCACCATGAAAACTGAATTTGTTCGCTGATTTTTACCCTCCCTGTCAAAAACAGGGAGGGTAAAATATTCTGAAAAAACCAAATAAATATACTTGTATATGCGTAAAAAATATGATATTATACACTGTGACGGTGCAGTATCCTAGTCAGAATGACCATCTTCCAGGAAGGGCCTAAAAATCCTTTGAAGGGCATATCGATGAAGTCCCTGGTGTCTGCTTTTTACGCCCAGTTTAGGGTGG
>CAZJCA010000057.1:0-10440 GCA_964544505.1 uncultured Oscillospiraceae bacterium | reverse complement strand
ATTACGGTTCTTTCCATGTGTTTAAGACCCGGGGCAATGCCCAGGATGCCCACGAAGCCATCCGGCCCACCCATGTGGAGCTGGATCCGGAGCGTGTGCGTTCTTCTCTGACGGGCGACCAGTATCGGCTGTATAAGCTGATTTGGAGCCGTTTCCTGGCGTCCCAGATGGCAAATGCCCTGTTTGATACCGTGGCGATCGACACCGAGTGCCAGGGGCATGTGTTCCGTTCCACCCACCAGAGCATGAAATTCTCCGGCTTTATCGCCGTCTATGAAGAGGGCAAGGATGAAGAGGACGAGGCAATTGGTTCTCCGCTGCCGGATCTGCAGGTGGGGGAGAAAGCCAACTGCACTGATATCAAGAAAGAACAACATTTTACCCAGCCTCCTTCCCGTTACACTGAAGCAATGCTGGTCAAGGCCATGGAAGAAAAGGGGGTAGGCCGTCCTTCTACCTATGCTTCCATTATTTCCACCATTCAGGATCGGGAATATGTGAACAAGGTGGATAAGCGTTTGTGCCCCACGCCCTTGGGCGAGGTGGTCACAGGGCTGATGATGGAGCGGTTCAACGACATTATCGATGTGGAATTCACCGCCAATATGGAACACCGCCTGGACGATGTGGAAGAGGGAAAGATCGACTGGAAAAAGGTTCTGGCGGATTTCTACAAGGACTTCCATCAGGAAATGGTGGATGCAGAAAAAGCCCTGGAAGGCACACGCCTGAAAGTGCCGGATGAAGTGACGGACGAGATTTGCGAAGTTTGCGGACGGAACATGGTGGTCAAAATCGGTCGCTTCGGAAAATTTTTGGCCTGTCCCGGTTTCCCGGAATGCACCAACACCAAGCCCATTGTGGAGCGGATGCCCGGTCGCTGCCCCAAGTGCGGTGCAGGTCTGCTCAAGCGCAAATCCAAAAAGGGCTACGCCTATTACAGCTGCGAGACCGGCGCTTCCTGCGGCTTTATGAGCTGGGATGTGCCCACGGCAGAGGATTGCCCCACCTGCGGTCAGACCATGTTCAAAAAGGCCGGTAAGGGTCGTAACAAGCCCTTCTGTATCAACGAAAACTGCCAAAACTTCCTGCCGGAAGACAAGCGTGGCTACTATAAGAAAAAGACCGCCGAGGACGGCGAAGCGGCAGCAGTAGCGGAAGAAAAGCCGGTGAAAAAGACCGCTGCAAAGAAAACTGCCGCAAAGAAGACTACAAAGAAAACCACCACCAAAAAGAAAGGGGAGTGACCCATGGCAACGGTAAAAGTGATCGGCGCAGGCCTGGCAGGCAGTGAGGCTGCCTGGCAGCTGGCACAGCGTGGCATACAGGTGGAACTGTATGAAATGAAGCCTCATAAAAAATCCCCTGCCCACCATGCAGATACCTTTGCGGAGCTGGTTTGCTCCAACTCCCTGCGTGGAGATAAAATTGAAAACGCCGTTGGTCTTCTGAAAGAGGAACTGCGGCGGATGGGAAGCCTGATCATCGCCTGTGCCGACGAAACCAGAGTGGAGGCCGGCGGCTGTCTGGCGGTGGATCGCTACGGCTTTTCCAAATTGGTGACGGAAAAAATCAGAAATCACCCCAATATCACGGTTTTTGACGAAGAGATCACAAAGGTGCCCCAAGGCCCTGTGATCATCGCCACCGGCCCTCTGACATCCGATGCCATGAGCGATGCTATTGGAGAATACTTTGGTGCAGATTATCTCCATTTCTTCGATGCCGCTGCTCCTTTGGTCACGGCAGAGTCTGTGGATATGAGCAAGGCCTGGTGGCAGTCCCGGTATGATCGGGGCACACCGGACTATATCAACTGTGCCATGGACAAAGAGCAGTATGAGGCCTTCGTCAAAGAACTGGTCAATGCACAGGAAGCGGAAGTCCACGGCTTTGAGGACAAGAATGTTTTCGAAGGCTGTATGCCGGTGGAAGTCATGGCTCGCCGGGGCTTTGACACCCTGCGCTATGGCCCACTGAAGCCCGTTGGCCTGGTCGATCCCAATACCGGCAAAGAACCTTATGCTGTGGTGCAGCTGCGGCAGGATAACGCTGAAAAGACGATCTTTAATCTGGTGGGCTTCCAGACCCACTTAAAATTCGGTGAGCAGAAGCGGGTCTTCTCCATGATCCCGGCGCTTCGCAATGCCGAATTTGTCCGCTACGGTGTCATGCACCGCAACACCTTCCTGCGGTCGCCCAAGTTGCTGGATCAATACTATGCTGATCGCCGGGATCCAATGGTTGCCTTTGCAGGCCAGATGACGGGCGTGGAAGGCTATGTGGAGTCCTGCGCTTCCGGATTCCTGGCGGCTGTTGCCATGGCTGCCAAGGTGCAGGGCAGGGAACTTCCGGATTTTCCCAGAACCACCGCCATCGGTGCATTGGGACTGTACATCAGCGATGAGAGCGTGGAAAATTTCCAGCCCATGAATGTGAATTTCAGCATCATCGCACCGTTGGAGCAGCGTATTCGCAAAAAAGCCGAAAAGAACCTTGCCATTGCCAACCGCTCTTTGGAGATTATTGACCGTCTGGCAGCGCAGGGCGTGTAAAGAGAGAAGGTCACTATGAAAATTATTATCGATGCCATGGGTGGCGATTTTGCTCCCAATGCCCCGTTGCTTGGCGCAGTAGAAGCGGCAAAGATGTACCATGTGCCCATCATGCTGGTGGGTAAGGAAGAAGCGATCCGCCGTGCCATGGCGGAAGAAAAAATCGAGAATCTGCCGGAAGGCGTGGAGATTTTCAATGCCGACGATGTGGTGGATATGCACGACGATCCGGCAAATGTCATCCGTAAAAAGCCCAATTCCTCTATGGTGGTGGGCCTGCACCAGCTGGCAGATGGCAACGGCGATGCCTTTATTTCCGCCGGTTCAACCGGTGCACTGCTCACCGGTGCCACTTTGATCGTCAAGCGAGTCAAGGGCATTCGACGGGCGGCGATGGGCCCTGCCATGCCAAATAAGGCAGGCGGAAAGACCATCATCTGCGACTGCGGCGCCAATGCCGAATGCACAGCAGAGTTTTTGCTGCAATTTGGCCTTGTGGGTGCGCTGCACGCAAAGGCTACCTACGGTGTGGAAAATCCCAAGGTGGGTCTTTTGAACATCGGCACAGAAGATACCAAAGGTACCCCTTTGCAGAAGGAAGCTTATGCTTTGCTGACGAAGGCAAGCGAGCAGGGACTTTTGAACTTTGTGGGCAATGTGGAAGCCAGAGATGTGCCTCTGGGTGCGGTGGATGTGGTGGTCTGCGACGGATTTTCCGGCAATGTGCTGCTCAAATCCATTGAAGGAACCGCCATGTTTATGGGCAGCCTGATGAAGCACAAGATCTTTAAGCGTAATTTTCTGTCCATGATCGGATATCTGTTCTGCAAACCCGGCGTGAACGAGGTCATGGGCATGCTGGACTACCGCACCATCGGCGGCACCCAGTTCCTTGGCATTCAGAAGCCGGTCATCAAAGCCCATGGTGCTTCCGATGCGCTGGCCTTCCGCAATGCGGTGGGACAGGCAATTGATGCAGCCAAGGCGGATTTCTCCGCCGAGTTGGAGCAGAGCTTGCGGAAACTGAAGGAGATGGACGAATGTTAAGTGATTTGGAAAAGGCCATTGGCTATCAGTTTAAAAACATCGCCCTGCTGCAAAATGCCCTGTCCCATTCGTCCTATGCCAATGAGCGTTTTCACAATAGTCTGTGCAGCAACGAGCGGCTGGAATTTTTGGGCGACTCCATTTTGGGCATGGTGACGGCAGAGTACCTTTACCGCAATTTCCCGGATCGCCCGGAGGGCGACCTGAGCCGGATGCGTGCGGACATGGTCTGTGAAAAATCTCTGGCACGGATCGCCGAGCGTATCGACCTTGGAAAGCATCTGCTCCTAGGCAACGGTGAAGAGCAGAGCGGTGGCAGAAATCGGGACTCCATTTTAGCCGATGCTGTGGAGTCCGTGATCGCTGCCAGCTTTTTGGACGGCGGTATGGAGCCTGCCCGGGCGTTTATCAACACCTTTGTGCTAACGGAAGTGCCGGTGCAGAAAATGCACAATGCCGACTATAAGACCGCCTTGCAGGAAAAGGTGCAGCAGAAGAAAAATCAGACCCTTACTTATGTTCTGGTGGGGGAAAAAGGCCCGGATCACGACAAGTGGTTTGAGGTGGAAGTGCTGCTCAACGGTAATCTGCTGGGCAAAGGCTCCGGCAGCAGTAAGAAGCGTGCTGAGCAGGATGCGGCCAGAGTGGCACTTGAAAATCTGGCTGTGGAAAAATGATAAAAGCCGATGCGGTGAATACTGCATCGGCTTTTTTTGAAAATGTTTATTTTTGTACAGGAGAATGGGTAAAAAATTGGAAAAGTTGTGAACAATTTTTGTGTTTAGGTAGAAAATGAATGTTTTTTGTTGACAAAGCGTATGTTCGGTGGTAAACTGTATGAGCTTGCATCCAAAAATGCAGGAAAGTCATACCAAGTTCGGCATGATATCTTCATTATGCCGATTTTTTGCGGCCTTTTTGCGGTAATGTCCGAAAGGAGCGTGGTTTATTGAGTGATCGGTTAAGAAGAAACTGGAATAGGGCGACAACAGTGCTGGTAGCGCTGGTGGTGGTTCTGGCGGTGTTGTTGGGTGGCGTTCGGCTGGTTGGCCTGACTCCGTACACGGTGCTGTCCGGTTCTATGGAACCAACCTATCATGTGGGTGCGTTGCTCTATGTCAAAACTGTGGATTGCGCAGAATTAAGGGTAGGCGATCCAATTACATTCCGTCTGAACGCGGATACCGTGGCGACCCACCGTATCGTGGAAATTCTGTCCGATGGAACCGATACCCTCCGCTTCCGAACCAAGGGCGATGCCAACAGCGAAGTGGACGGCGATCCGGTGCGGGAAGCAAATGTGATCGGAAAGCCTGTATTTACCATTCCGTTGCTGGGCTATTTGGCTGTGTTTCTTCAAAATCCGCCCGGCACATATCTGGCTATTGCAGCCGGAGCGGTGCTGCTGATTTTGATTTTCCTGCCGGATCTGTTGAGCAGGGAAGAGAAGCGTAGCGAAGAAGAGAAGTAATTTATTTTATAAAACATTTATAAGGAGATAACCATGAAAACAAGGAATAAAGTGTTGTTGACACTGGCTTGTGCCGTACTGCTGGTCACAGCATCGGTTATGGGTACGCTGGCTTGGCTGACCAGCACTGGCACCGTGACCAATACCTTCACCGTCGGTCAGGTGAAAATTACTCTGGATGAGGCAAAGGTGAATGAGTATGGTGTGAAATTGAATGATAAGGATGAAGTTGCCACAGAAAGCGATACTTTAGCATCTCGTGTTAATGGGAATGAATATAAGCTGATCCCCGGTCACACCTATGTGAAAGACCCCATCATCCATGTCAGCGCAGACAGCGAAAACTGCTATCTGTTTGTTAAGATTGAAAATGGCTTGGCAGCTATTCTGGACACCAAAACAATTGAGGAGCAGATGAAAGATAAAGGCTGGAAGCCGTTGAATGAGAACGACAACCCTGGTGTCTATTATTATGCCGGCACAGAAGCTACAGATATGAAGAGCGTCGCAAAAAATGCAAACATATCTGTTTTTGAGTACTTTAAGTTGAAAGGTGCAGATGTTACAGCTACCACCTTGGAGAGTTATGGACAAAGCACACCAATCACGGTCACTGCATATGCCATCCAGGCAGACGGATTTGCAGCAGATGCGCCCCAAGCTGCATGGAGTGCACTGAACCCCTAAATTGGAAATACTTTTTATTATTAAAGAAAGAAGGAATATATCATGTCTAAGAAGAAAATTTTGACTCTGGTGCTGGCTCTGGCACTGGTCGCCACCTGCGCTATCGGCGGTACCGTGGCCTACTTGATCGACACCAAGACTGCAACCAACACCTTTACCATCGGTAATATTGACATCGAATTGAAAAACTCGGAAATTGCTGCAAGCGGCACAAAGTTTGTCCCCGGTCAGCCGATTACTGCCAACACCCAGGTCTCCGTCAAGGCAGGCAGCGAAGCTTGCTACCTGTTCATCAAGGTGACCGAGCAGAACAATACGGTGTCCGGTGTTCAAATCATTGATTACACGCTGAAAACGGACGGCTGGACAGCCGTCAATGGTGTGACCGGTTACTATTACAGAGAAGTTACCAAGCCTGAAAGCGCTAGCTCTTTTGATGTATTCTCGCAGGTGACCGTCAATGCCAATCTGACCAAGGGAAATGTGGACAGCATTTCCACCAATCCCAGCATTGTGATCAAAGCTGCCGCCATTCAGAAGGACTATGTTGGCGAGTTGCATGAGGCATTCAATAAGCTGCCTGAGTCTTTCCGCGGAACTGATAATGCAACCAAGAGTAATTAATCTTTTATAATATCCCAAAGGATACACAGAAATGAAGAAAAGAAAAAGTATCATTTGTCTGCTGCTATTGTTGCTGCTGTTGCTGTCCATCGGCGGAACACTGGCCTATCTAACAAGCAACCAAAGCCAGAATAATACCTTTACTGCCGGAAAAGTCCAGATCTCTTTGGACGAAGCTGTGGTGGAAAATAGCGGCGGCAACCTGGTCGCAAAGGGAAAAGAGCGCACCAGCGAAAACCAGAGCTACCACCTGTATCCTGCGATGACGGTTCGCAAAGATCCCACCATTACAGTGGATACCGCTTCGGAGGATGCTTATATTGCGGCGACGATCACCGTCAAGGGCGATATCCACGACCTGATCGGCGTTGAGAAGTCGGACAATATTAATCTGACCAAGCTGATCTCCGGCGGCCTGTTGGAAGAAGTTAACGAAGAGACCGACTGGAACGGCTTGACTGTGTATCAGAATGACAACTTCGTTCTTTACCAGAAGGCGAACAAAGCAGAAAAAACCTGGACACTGTACCTGTTTGTAAAGGCATCCAAGGCAGCTGGTAGCAAGACGGTGCTGTTTGATACACTGACTGTTCCCAGCAACTATGACAATGCAGAAATGGCAAAAATCAACGGCATGACCATTGTGGTGACTGCTTATGCCACCCAGACCAATGGTTTTACCGATTGCTACAAGGCCATGACGAGCGCATTCCCCTCTGTGTTTCAATTTACATAAGCGTTAAAATGGCCTGTCCCTGATTTGAGGGACAGGCCATAGGACAGTAGCTGAACAGTTCGGATATTGTCCTATGGCCTAATGGCACGGGATATCCTAGATGGAAGGAGGAACTCCTTTATGATAAATCGGATCGGTATTCGCATTACAGCACTGCTGACCATGCTGGCAGTGCTGATTTTTGCATTGCCCATCAATGTGGCGGCTGCACAGAAAACCGGTGCAGCACCCTCAACAGATACGGAAAATACGGCAGAGATCAATTATGTGCAACAGGATACGGTGCCGCTGAAATCCACAGATGACTATGACATATTCGAGGGTACAGTGGGTGCAACGACTACGATCTTCGTTGCAGTAGATAGAGGCATGACCATCACCAAGCTGGGAACAACGAGCGTGACTGCGAATACGAAGCTGTATTTACCGGAGTCCTCTTCATCTGAGGCATCGATCCAATTGGTCGAAAAGACAACGACCATCGCCACCGGCGGTGAGACCAAAAGCTATGGAATCCGCATTCGGGGCCTGAAAACGGGAACCACCAGCTTTAAAGTGGATGGAGTGACCTACACCCTCCATGTGGTGCCCAACAATCCCAGCTATCGACAAAACTCCAAATATATTAAGGTGCAGGTCGATCAGATCGTCAGCAGTAAGGCCTATGTTACAATCAACGGCAGTGAACTGTTTGAGATAACCGAGGGTATGGCGATTGATCAGACATTTGTGGGCGGCTGCAGCCTGATCTTCTTCACTGCGCCCAACGATGGTTATGCATTGACCGGCATGGGAGCCACCGGCTCCATGGATCAGTACTACGCATTGGGCAACGGTACCATAGGGGACGGAACGGACACGGATGCCTGGCCTTACAAAACAGTTACCGACGAGAACGGAAATACCTCCGAACAGTTGGACACCGCCCACGGCTATCACAATGCCGTTGATGCTATCACCAGAGAAGGACTGAAAGATCTGTTTACCCGTGCAATCAAAGCAGGCTGCGATGGAACGAACCTGTTTAGCCGACTTGGTGATAAATTTGACTTGGATACCAAGCTGTCCTTTATCTCCAAAAAACTGCCGGAAATGGAAATCAATCTGACCTATCAAAAAAAGGATGAAAAGGACCAATGGTCAATCCTTGCCAATAATACAGTTTTGGGTCTGGGAGACAAGCTGCGCTTTGAAATTCAAATCAAAACTTACGATGAGATCAAAGCGGAAGATATGAATTTCTCCAATATCGAACTGAAAAACAGTCTGATCAAGTTCCATCTTTCCAGCAATGCGACTGACGAGGAACACCGGATCGATATGTCCAAGCTGCTCAGCGGTGGTATCTATTCTTATGTTTATGAGCTATCCAATGATGATTTGGGTGCATACGCCGGCGGACAGGTCACCAATGTGGCGACACTGACCTATGACTATAACTCCAAATACAGCGTGGGTGCATTTAAAGACTCAGTCACATTCCATATTAGCTGCTATATTGAAGGACAGGTGGTTTTTGCCTGGGACAGCGGCGTGCCGGAGCAAATTAAAAACAATCAGCAGCTCCCGGAAAACCAGGTGGGCAACGCTACAACAGAGTTTGTGTTCACTGCCCAGAAGTATGAGGACTTCCAGGTGGAGCAAGAGGAAAGCGGTTACAGTTTTACCACCCACATTTGGAAATTCGTGGGGTGGGACTTTAAAAATCTGGACGGGACAGTGGTTTACCGCATCGGAAAAGAAACCGGGCAGGAAACGGCTACCTCCAGCATGGTGAAATATACCGTCAGTGCTGATAAGATGGCAAAGCTGGGCACCAGTGTTTTGGTCTGGACTGTGTGGGAAAAAGTGGAGTGTCTGAAATATTCCGTTACCTATGCATGGACGGGACTTCCCGAAGGTGCAAATGCTCCTGACTTTTCTGCTGAACGATACTATGCCAATCAGCCCTTTCAGGTAGATGGCGCTTATTGCCGGGGCGTAACAATCAGCGATAATGGTGTTGTATATGTGTTTGGCGGTTGGCAGTATAATGGACAGCCTGTTACGGCACAAACGATTGCCATGCCCGAGGGCGACATAACCGTGACCGGTGAATGGAAACCGGCTACCAGCCTGTCCATCCGGGTAGAGGGTGTTACGGACGAAAACGAAATCTTCCTGTTCCGAATAGAGGGGGACGGAGTTGAACTGATCATTTCTGTGAAAGGTTCTGACACGGTGACTATTGACGGCCTGATACCTGGTATAAGCTACACTGTGACAGAACTGTCCGGCTGGTCTTGGCGATATCGTTTGACCAACGAGACAGAAACCATTACACTAAGCCAGAATACAAACACAGTGTCGGTGAAGGCAGAACAGATCAAGTACCGTTGGCTGGATGATAACCAATATACCATAGCTGTCTTTAACCGAAAAGAAACGGGCAGCAGCGTATGGGAAGAGGGGGAGGACGAAAATGGCGAAGACGCTTAAATCCTCCACGAAAAAGAAGGCTGTGGCGGTTGTCCTGGTTGGCCTGCTGCTGTGCGTTCTTTGCGATTCAACGCTGGCGTATTTGATTGCGGGGACAGATCCGCTGGTTAATGTGTTCCATCCGGCGAAGGTATCTTCTCGCCTGGTGGAAACCACACAGACGGATGCAAACGGTGCAATCACAGCGAAAAAGAATGTGTATGTGGAAAATGACGGTGAAGCCGCCATTTATGTTCGTGCAATGATCGTTGTGAAATGGATGAATGCGGATGGCTCCGTGGCTGCCATTGCCCCTGTACAGGGCGAGGATTATACCTTGGAGTTGGCTGAGAATACAAACTGGAAAGAGCACACTGATGGATTTTGGTACTACACAAAACCTGTGGATCCAGGGGATCATACGGCGAATCTGCTGCAGCATTGTGGTCAAACACAAAATACTGCGCCGGAGAATTGCTATTTGAGCATAGAAGTGCTGACTCAGGCTATTCAGGCAACTCCAGCGGATGCGGTGAAAGATGCCTGGGGAGTCGATCCCAGTATATTGAACAAAAATTGATTGGATTTTACACCCCGGAAGGAGACTTCCGGGGTGATTTTTATAATAAAAATCTTGCAATTATGGGAATTTGCAGGTATAATAAACTGAATCGTTTTTTACTTTTTTAGAAGAGAGGTTTTGCTGTGTATCTGAAGAGTTTGGAGGTTCAGGGATTTAAGTCCTTCCCGGACAAGACCCTGATCCGCTTTGGCGACGATATTACGGCCATCGTTGGCCCCAACGGTTCCGGTAAATCGAATATTTCCGATGCCATCCTTTGGGTCATGGGCGAGCAGAGCAG
>CAZJCA010000056.1:1195-10476 GCA_964544505.1 uncultured Oscillospiraceae bacterium | reverse complement strand
GACTATGTTAGCCAGCTGAAGCTGGATAAGAACAGTTCGACTGCAAAATTGGAAGCCACCGTCAAAACATTTGTCGATGGCGACACTGTCCACTTCAATGTGGACAGCTCTGTCATGCCTAACGGCCTGCTGAAGGCTCGTTTCCTGGCAATCGATACCCCTGAATCCACAGGCAAGATCGAAGAATACGGCAAAGCTGCTTCCAACTTCACCAAAGAGAAGCTGAAGAATGCTGTGTCTATTATCATCGAGTCTGACAATGAGACCTGGAACGCCGACTCCACCGGCAGCCGTTACATGGTCTGGGTATGGTACAAAGCGACCGCAGATGGGGAGTATCGCAACCTGAATGTGGAGATCCTGCAGAATGGCCTGGCGATTGCTTCCAACACTGGCAGCAATATCTATGGCGATACTGCGCTGATGGCCCTTGCACAGGCAAAGGCACAGAAGCTGAATGTATTCTCCGGCGTGAAAGATCCTGATTTCTACTACGGCGAAGCTGTGGAGTTGGATTTGAAGGAGCTGCGGCAGAATACTGAGGCTTACAATGGCATGAAGGTGGCATTTAACGGCATCGTTTCTGTCAACAACAATAATGGTGTCTATGTGGAAGCTTATGACTCCGAGACCGATCGGTACCATGGCATCTATGTCTACTACGGATTTAACTTGTCCGGTGACGGACTGCGTATTCTGGAAGTAGGCAACGAAGTGCGTATTGTCGGTACAGTCAGCTACTACGAAAATGGTGGAACCTGGCAGGTCTCCGGCCTGACCTACCGTGCCATGAAACCCAATGATCCGGGTAATATTCAGAAATTAAGCGATGGCCACAGCGCAGCTTATGTGCCCATGGAGCCGAGCCGCTTGACTTCTGAAATGGTGGACATTATTGTTAATGATGAGATTTCCTCTGTGCGTTATGCAGCCATGGCGATGAACACTTCTGTTCAGATGAGTGGCCTGGTCGTAAAAGATGTCTACACCACTGACAATGATGAAAGTTCTTCTAAGGGCGCTATGACCTTGACTTGTGAGGTCAACGGCGTTACTGTTACAGTCCGTACTGTCGTGCTTTATGATGCAGACGGAAAGTTGGTCACCGCAGAAGCCTACGAGGGCAAGACCATCGATGTCAAGGGCGTCGTGGACTATTTTGACGGCGACTATCAAATCAAGGTGTTTGCCACAAAGGACATCACCGTTCATTAAGGTGCTTGCTGCAAAGGCGCACCCCCACTAAATGACAAGGAGTTTAACATGAAAAAGATTCTTTCTCTTGTTTTGATCCTAGCAATGGCCCTTGGTATGATGGCAGGTTGTGTGAACAACGATTCCACAACCAGCACAAATGCTGCCAATGGCCTGGAAAGCGCAAAAGAATATCTGTACGCAATGTACAAGGATAATGACGGCACCGTTGCTCGTAAGGGTTTCACCCTGGTGGCTGCTGTCAGAATCGATGGCGTTACCTATCCCATTGAGTGGACTGTGGATACCGACAAGGTCACCATCACTCCTGATGGCTCTTATGTGAAGGTTGACTTCGACACCGCTCCCGTTGAGCAGCTGGACTTCACCCTGACTGCAACCATTAAGAATGATGCTGGCGAGACCGCTACTGTGCAGATCAAGCGTTATGTTGAGGCTGTTAAGCCCTCCGGCGTGACGATCATCGACAAGCCTGTTGCAGGCAGCTCCTACAAGCTGACCGTTGCACAGAAAAACCTGAGCAAAGACCTGTTCTTCAACGGCAAGATGAATGGATACTATCTTGATGGCGTTGAGAGCCCCTTCGAGGCTGTTGATGTCACTGTCGAAGAGGTGACCGGTGGCTACCGTCTGTTCTTCATGGACGGCGAAACCAAGACCTATATCGACATCGTTGAGCGTGACGGCGAAGAGAACAAGGGTAAAGTCAATGTGAAGCTGGTTGCTGAGCCTACCTGCGTGTTCACCTGGAATGCTGACTACAAGACCTTCATCACCAGCGTCGCTGGCGGCGAATGGTATCTGGGCTGCTACAAGGAGTTCGCTACCATCAGCGCATCCGCTACTTCTTACATCAACGCTGATAATGTAGATGTTTCCCAGTTCCCCGTGCGTATTGCAGAAGTGAACATCACTGCAACTGTCGTGACCGAGCCTAAGGCTGACACTGCTTATAAGTTCGCTGTTGCTCAGAACACCCTGGGTAAGACACTGTACTTTAGCGGTAAGATGAACGGTTACTACCTGGATTCCACCACCGATGCAACGAAGGGTGTCAATGTTCGCCTGGAAGCTGTTGAGGGCGGTTATCACATCTACTTTATGAACGGCGAGACCAAGACCTATATCGACATCGTTGAGCGTAGCGGTGAAGAGAACAAGGGCAAGGTCAATGTGAAGCTGGTTGCTGAGCCTACCTGCGTGTTCACCTGGAATGCTGACTACAAGACCTTCATCACCAGCGTCGCTGGCGGCGAATGGTATCTGGGCTGCTACAAGGAGTTCGCTACCATCAGCGCATCCGCTACCTCTTACATCAATGCAGACAATGTGGATGTTTCTCAGTTCCCCGCTCGTATGGCAATCGTTGAAGGCTTCATGGACGAAGTGACCATTGAGCCCGATGAGGATAAGAAGGACGACGATAAGAAGGACGACAATAATACCACCACTACCCCTGTTATTGCTGACGGCAACTATTCCTTATCTACCAATGGCGTCTATGCAAACGCTGTTGCTGAAGACAAGGGCTTTGGCTATCTGCCTTCTTCTGAGAAGGCAACTTCCTTCACCATCAAGAATGTAGAAGGCGGCATCACCATTCAGGACGCTTACGGTCGTTACCTGTACATGAGCGGTACCTACAATAACTTCAATTTTTCTAAAGATCTGCCTACTTCCGGTCATATCTTCACCATCAGCAAGAATGATGACGGTACTTATACCATCGTTAATGCGCTGACCAAGAAGACTCTGGGCTACGGCGACGGCGAATACACCACTTGGGGTGCTTTCGCTGCTGATAAGCTGTCCAGCATTAAGAGCAGCAAGGTTACAATCGCTGCTTATGTTGCTGAGGGCACTGCCGCTACCACTACCGTAACTGTTGTTATCTCTGATTATGCTACCGCTAATAACTGGGAAAACAACAAGAAGTATAATGAATTTAAGATGGATGACAACATCACCATTAATGCTGTCAATCATCATGAGAGAAACAACAATACCGGTGCCTATAATCTTAAGAGCAAAACCTGGAGAGTTTATCAGTCTGACAACGGTACGCTGACCTTTACCGCTGCTGAAGGTAAGACCATTAAGACCATTAAGATCACATTTACCGGCAATTATGAAAGCGATTATCTGCTCAATGGCGAGACTGAGTACGCTTCTGATGCAGTGATCACTGTGGATGCAAATACCATCACCTTTACTGTTGGTACCCACGAATCCGGTAAGACCAATGGTCAGGCTCAGATCAGCAAGATCGAAGTCGTTTACGCTTAATTTCCTTTCTCTACATTTAAAGGGTCGCTCTTCGGAGCGACCCTTCTTTATGCAAAAGCAGCCGTCATCTGACGGCTGCTTTTCGTTACTTGTTGAGCACTTGCAGGCTTTCATACACGCTGCGGTTTGTCCGATCCAAAGTCAGAGGACTAATGGAAATCAGATGATCAACCAGCACAGTGTCGGTATCCAACTCATGATTGGCACTGGCCTTGAAAACATCAATGCCACAGGGCAAATACATATCGTTTTCCAAAGGCTTGAAAGCATCGGAATAGTACATACCGCCCTGACGGGTGATGCGATAGCCCACCGGATCATCGGGGATGTTGATGTTATACAGGTCACACTTGTCCAGCAGGTTATGACGGCAGATGTAGTCATAGATCTCGTCCAGATGCCGGGGCGCCTGGTCATAGTAAGTAGGGGAAGTGGAGAAGGCAATGGCCGGCACACCCAAAGCGTTGGCTTCAAAAATAGCACCGGCAGTTCCGGAATAGATGATATCCTGACCAATGTTAAGGCCCCTGTTAATGCCGGAAATCACCAGATCAAACTCCATCTTCATGCCGAGAATGGCAATGCGAACGCAGTCCGCCGGGGTGGAGTCAACAGAATAGGCGGTAATGCCGGGGGCAAAGTCCACTTTTTTTACTTCGAATGCCTTGTGGATCTCAATGCCGTGGCTTTTGCCGCTCTGCTCTACCTTGGGGGCAAAAACGGTCACTTCACCGAAGCGCTGTGCCCACTGGGCGAAGGGAAGAAGACCTTTTGCATTGATTCCGTCGTCGTTGGTAATTAAAATTCTCATAGCCAATTATCGTGTGTCTCCTTGTATTCTTTGACCACCGCATCTGCTTCTTTCAGCAATTTGCGGATCTCTTTTTTCTCCAGCAATGTGGCGCCGCAGGCCTGAGCATGACCGCCGCCCCGGTAGTTTTCTGCCACCTTGTTGATGGCAACAAAACGGGAACGCAGACGGACACGAATTTTCTCGTCTTCCGTGCTGTCGATGAATGCAATCCAGCACAGGCAACCCTTAATGTCGGACATGGCGCCGACGCAGTTGCTGGCAGCCTCCGAAGTCAGTTGGAACTTTTCAATGGTGGCTCTGTCAATGTGGACATAGGCAACACCGTTTTCGGTGATCTTCATTTTTTTCAGCACATGGGACTTAAATTTCAGTTCATCAAAGTCCTTTAGCTGCAAGTGAGCGTACATGATCTCCGTGTCGAAGCCCACATCCAGCAGCATACCTGCAAGGCGGAGGGTGTCGCCGGAGACGGAGCTAAACTGGAAGCGACCGGAGTCGGTGACCATGCCGGTGTACAGGTGGGCGGCAGCTTGGGAGTCGATTTTCAGCTCGTTGCGGAAGGTTTCATAGAATTTTGCCACCATTTCGCAGGCGGAGCTGCGCTCGGATTCTACCCAGGAATAGTCGCCGTAGGGAAAAACTTCAATATGGTGGTCAATTTTGATCAACTCTTTGCACAGAGAGAATTTCTTGTTGTGAATGCGGTCGGGGGTGGCGGTGTCCAGCACGATGCCCAGGGCACTCTGGTAGACTTCATCAGCCACTTCCGCATCTTCTTCACCCATAAACTCCAGATAATCGCTGTGATCGTCGTTGATCAGGTAGATCTTCTTCTCAGGGAAAGACAGACGCAGGATGTCCCGCAGACCCATGGTGGCACCCTTGCAGTCGCCGTCAGGACGGAAGTGCCGGAAGAGCATGATGGTGTCATATTCTTTAATTTTGTTCAGGATAATGTTCAGCTTTTCCATATTATTCTCCAATCAGATTTTCCAAATCGGCAAGCATGTCCATAGCGATATCCCGGGATGCAACGGTTGCGCCGCTGGCCTTGGCATGACCGCCGCCGCCGTATTTCACAGCGATGGGATTGATGTTATACTTGGAAGAGCGCAGTTCGCACAACACGCCGGCTTCCGTTTCGGTGAAGTTGACCCAAATATCCACGCCCTTAATGTCGGACATGGTGCCTACCATACCACGGGAGATGCTGAAGGTATCGGCTCCCATTTCAGCCATTTCTTCTTTGGTGGTGTAAATGTAGGCCACATTTTTCTCAGTGAGCTGGATTTTCAGAATAAACTTGGCTTTTAGCTGGATCTTTGCAAAGTCATCGGAGTAGAGGTTGCGGTAAATGTCGTTGGTGGAGAATTCCTGCTCCATGAGGAAAGCGGCCATCTGGTGGGTCTGGCTGGTGGTGGAATCGTAACGGAATCGGCCGGAGTCGGTGACCATGCCGGTGTAGAGGGCCTTGGCAGCAGTGGAATTCAGTGCCAGACCGCATTCTTTTGCAAAAGCAGTGACAAGTCCGCAGCAGCTTTCGAAGCTGGTATCGGTTACTTCCACATCGCAGATGGTTTCCACGAAAATGTGGTGATCCATTCGGGCGGTGCGAGCAGCGGTGGTGTAGCGGTCATCGCTGATCAGCTTCTTGGCAGAGGTGTCCAGCACGATGGCCAGGGCATTTGCGTAAACGCTGTCGTCGATCACATCCATCACGCTGTCCTCCACAAAACTGTATCGACCGGCGTTGTCGCCTACCATGTAGACGGTCTTGCCGGGGAAATTGTTTGTGATGATGTGCTTCAGGCCGACCTGAGAGCCGATGGCATCGCCGTCGGGGGAGGAGTGACGATGAATAATGATGGTGTCAAAATTCTTGATTTCCTGTAAAATAGCTTCAAACATGTTTATATCCTCACAATTTGTGTTATTGAAAGTGCCAGTAGACTATTTTATCATAAAACATACTGATATGCAAATGATTTTTGCACTTTTTGGTTGGAAAAATGAAGTAAAACAGAACATTTGGAAAAACTGCAAGATGGATAGGCGTGAAATGAGCATATTTGTACGCTGTACACGGACTGCAATTTTGCCTCTTACACAGTGGATAATTGGATAAAAGCGCAGAAATTGTGC
Source organism: uncultured Oscillospiraceae bacterium (assembly GCA_964544505.1). Classification (GTDB taxonomy): domain Bacteria; phylum Bacillota; class Clostridia; order Oscillospirales; family Oscillospiraceae; genus Faecousia. The sequence continues at coordinate 4,019 of CAZJCA010000056.1, read as the reverse complement.
ACAACGCACAATAAAATGGGGAATAATCGGCTACTATGTCCATCTTGCAAAATCAAATTATATCTGCTATAATGTCTGTTGGTGGGGTACACCCACAAGAATTATGATTACATGAAGAAATTCATAAAGGAGACTTTGTCAAATGAATGCTTATGTAGAGCGCGTAATCGAATATGTGAAGAGAAAGCACGCAGATGAGCCCGAGTTCTGCCAGACCGTGGAAGAGGTTTTCTCCTCCATTTCCCCTGTCATCGATGCTCACCCCGAGTATGAGAAGGTCGATCTGCTGACTCGTATGGTCGAGCCTGAGCGGATGTTCACCTTCCGTGTTGTCTGGTGCGACGATGCCGGCCAGTGGCACACCAACATTGGCTACCGCTGCCAGTTCAACGGCGCCATCGGACCTTACAAGGGCGGCCTGCGTTTCCAGGCAAATGTTACCCCCAGCGTTATCAAGTTCCTGGGCTTTGAGCAGACCTTCAAGAACTCTCTGACCGGCCTGCCCATGGGCGGCGGTAAGGGCGGTTCCGACTTCGATCCTGCCGGCAAGTCCGACGCTGAGGTTATGCGTTTCTGCCAGAGCTTCATGACTGCTCTGTATCGTTATATCGGACCCGACTGCGACGTTCCCGCCGGTGATATGGGCGTGGGCGGCCGTGAGATCGGCTACCTGTACGGCCAGTACCGCCGCCTGAAGGGCGTGTGGGAGAATGGCGTTCTGACCGGCAAGGGCTTCAGCTACGGCGGTTCTCTGATCCGTCCTGAGGCTACCGGCTTCGGCGCTGTTTACTACCTGCAGGAAGTTCTCAAGCACGAGAACGACACCATCGAAGGCAAGCGTATTGCGATCTCCGGCTACGGCAATGTTGGCTGGGGCATCATGAAGAAGGCTGCTGAGCTGGGCGCTAAGGTCACTTACTTCGCCGGCCCCGACGGCTACATCCACGATCCTGATGGCGTTACCGGCGACAAGCTGAACTTCATCCTGCAGATGCGTGCCAAGGATCCCATGCACTGCAAGCCCTACGCTGACAAGTACGGCGTTGAGTTCGTTCCCGGTGAGAAGTGCTGGGGCGTGAAGGATGTTGATGTCTACATGCCTGCTGCTACTCAGAACGATGTCCGCATGGAGTCTGCTGAGAAGATCGCTGCTTCCGGTGTTAAGTACTACATCGAAGTTGCTAACATGCCCACCACCAACGATGCTCTGGACTTCCTGCGTAAGCAGAAGCACATGATCGTCGCTCCTTCTAAGGCTGTTAACGCCGGTGGCGTTGCTGTTTCCGGCCTCGAAATGAGCCAGAACTCCGAGCGTCTGGTTTGGACTGCCGAGGAAGTGGACGAGAAGCTGAAGGGCATCATGAAGGTCATTCACGCTATGTCCGTGGAAGCCGCCGAGGAGTACGGCCTGGGTTACGACCTGGTTGCCGGTGCAAACATCGCTGGCTTCAAGAAGGTTGCTACCGCTATGATGGAGCAGGGCGCTTTCTAAGATATCCCTTACATACCGAGAGCCGACCCAAATGGGTCGGCTCTTTTGCAGTTGCAAATCCGGGGGACAGTTTGTATAATAGGGGAAAAGATGTTTTTTCATGGTGGAAGCATTTCGTGAAAGCATTTGCGCAACCTGGATAAACGGAGGGAATACAAATGAAAAAGGAAAAGAAAGTTTCGCCCACGCAAGGGGGTATTAATTTTATAAGATTTCTTGGTTTTATGCTCCCTATGGTTGCCTATTTAATTGTTACGGTAGGCCTTTATCCCGTCAATAGTGGCTTCATTGCCTTGGGAATTGTGGGATGTTTCATCTTGGGATTGGGGCTTATGAATATCGTTAGCCTGATTGATAAAATGAGTCTTGGCTGGGGTGTGTCAGCCGTTACAGGATTGCTTGGCGCAGGACTGGTGGCGGTTAGTTGTGTGATGATGTATGTGCCATCTATTTATGGTCAACTAAATGAAGATCATATAACTTTTTATTTTGTGATCTGGACATTTCTGGCACTTTCTGCTGTGTATTATGGATTTTTCCGAGGTGCAGTAAATCGCTATTTGCAGGGAAAGGGCTGGAGTAAGACCCAAATTAAAAAAGCAAAAAAGGGATTGCATAATTACTGGCTCTATGGGCAACTGGGACAGCAGGCAGATATGTGCTGGATTTGCCGCATGAATCAGGTATATGTCCTTTTGTTTCCGCTTACTGCGGCAATTCAATTGCTTGTTGGCTGGTGGAATGGTGCGTATCCTATCACAATGAGTGCAACGATTCTGCTGCTCCTGTTAAATGTAGCCATGTATTATTTGGTGTTTTCTACATGGAATTGCCAGAAAACGGAGAAGAAAAGATCCTCTAAAGCAGAGGTGGTCGTTGGATTTTTGTTGCCAATCGCCGCAGTGATCGCGCTAATTCGACTTTTCCTTGGAGTTGTATCATAAAAGGAGGTGCCTTTGTGGAATCCTATACTTGTGTAAAAGCGGCGATTTTATCCGACATTCATTCTAATTTTTCGGCGTTTCGAGCCTGTGTTAATGATGCAATGGCGGAAAATGTTGACCTTTTTATTTTTCTGGGGGACTATGTTTCAGATCTTGCCCAGCCACGGGAAGTGCTGGACTTGCTTTATAGGATAAAAGAAAAATACCCCACCATCTGTCTGCGAGGTAATCGGGAGCGATATATGCTCCAGCATGATGCCGGGGAAATGGCTTTTTCAGAAGGGTCAAAATCCGGTTCGCTGCTGTATACATTTCAAAATCTGAGCCGAGAGGACTTGGCGTTTTTTGCACAACTGCCCATTTACAGAAGGGTGGAGCTGAATGGCGT
>CAZJCA010000056.1:0-1095 GCA_964544505.1 uncultured Oscillospiraceae bacterium | reverse complement strand
GCCAGTGGCGCAAAGCGGCTGAAAAAATGGGCGTGAAATTCTCGAAAGGGGAAATTTTGACGCTACTGATATAAAAGGTGGTGGTACGATGCGATATCTTCAGTATAAAACTTCAAAAAGGATGCTTTTCCGCATTAACAAAGCGTATTATCAAGGACTGCCTACGGAGAAAAAAAGAACATTTCGGAAAAATAAATTCTGGAAAATTCTGGGCACTGTTGTCGTCTATCTTGTTTTGGTCACCTGTTTGATGCTGGGAGGAACCGTCATTAAGTCGATTCCGACGATGGGGAGCACTTTATGGAAAATCCTTCTCATGATTGCGAAGGTGCTGCTCTGGTGCCTTTTATTGGTTCTTAGTATGGCAATAACGGTAGTTGTGGCCTCACCGATACTGAAAAAAGGGGAGACATATTGTGATTCTACGATGAATGCAGAAATGCGCTCCTTACTGCGTTGTAGGCAGAGAAATTTTTACGAAATGACAGAACCCTATCTCGTTACAAAATGCTTTGATTGCACGGATAATCGCTTTATCAACCACGATGTTTGTATTTTTGTGGCAAACGATGAACTTTGCATTTCTGCCGATTTGGTCAGCCGTCATGCTTCAAAGGATTTGGGGTGTTATTGCTTTCGTAGAGGTGAAATCGCCTTGACAAGACTGCAAGATGAAAACCGCTTTGTGTTGGAATTAAAAGCGGTCGATGCCTCAAAAGAAGTTGTATTCCGGCTCGGTTATCGGGCAAAGGGATTTATTGAGAGGAATTTTTTGTTGCAGAGATCTGATAAATGAAAAAGAGGGAGAAGCCGTGTGGCTTCTCCCTTTGTTATTTACTTTAAGCCCATTTCTTCCTTGACTTCCTTGAAGCAGCGAACGGCAAAGTCGATGTCTTCCTTGGTGTGTCCGGCGGAGATCTGGGTGCGGATCCGATCCTTTCCCTTGGGCACCACCGGGTAGCAGAAGGCGACCACATACACGCCCTTCTCCAGCATCCGGCGGGAGAACTCATGGGCAACCTTGGGATCGTACAGCATTACGGGCACGATGGGGTGCTCGCCGGGCAGCAGGTCGAAGCCCAGCTTTTCCATTTC
>CAZJCA010000055.1:10144-10620 GCA_964544505.1 uncultured Oscillospiraceae bacterium | reverse complement strand
ACCCGGGACGATCCGGTTATGAGCCGGAGGCTCTAACCAACTGAGCTAAAGGCCCGTTTTTGTCACGGGTGGACTGAAAACCACCGCAAGGCGTATTGTATCATCGAAAAACAATTCTGTCAAGCGAAAATTTGGAAAAACCGAAGTTGGGCAGGGGGATGTGTTCTTTTAGGATTTAGAACATGACAAAACGGATATTTCGATTTGTAGTTGTTGACAAAGAGAGGCAAATATTCTAAAATTCAATTGTAAAAAATGCCGAAAGAGCGGCTGAGAAAAGGAAAAATTTATGGAGGTTACAAGGAAAATGAAAAAAGCATTGCATAGATCACTGGCGTTGTTGCTGGCGATCGTTATGGTTTGTGGCCTGCTGCCCACATCCATCCCTCTGGCGCATGCCGAGGAGAGCACGCACAAATTTAATGCCACCACCCTGCCTGTCGGAGAGAACAGGGAAAATATGCCGGAAGGCCCCA
>CAZJCA010000055.1:0-10044 GCA_964544505.1 uncultured Oscillospiraceae bacterium | reverse complement strand
AAGCAGGTACTTACCGCATTGTTTCTCCTGCATCTGAAAGCTTTAATCGTATCGCTCGGTTATACACCATCGATATCACCGAACAGGCTCCGGTCATCGAAAACAAAAAGTACGATTTGAATGCCACCACCCTGCCTGTCGGAGAGAACAGGGAAAATATGCCGGAAGGCCCCATCAGCGGAAATGAATTTTTCAGCGTTATCGGCACCGTGCAGAAATACAACAAGAGTGATAATTCTGCAGTCGCTTCCCTTGAGCTTGCCAAGGCTGGAGCAGGCGCAATCTCCTTCACCCTGACCGGAACTGCTAAAGTTGTCATCGGCGCATCCAGCAACAGCAGCAAGAATACCTCTGCCGTTGCCATTATCAACAGCGCCAACGAAGTTATGGAGAATGCAGAGGGGATTACTCCGGAAGTCGGTGTCGCAGGTTCCAAGCCTACAACATTGACCTACACACTGGAAGCAGGTACTTACCGCATTGTTTCTCCTGCATCTGAAAGCTTTAATCGTATCGCCCGGTTGTACACCATCCATGTGGAAGAGACCGCCGGCGCTCAGCCCGAGCGTGCGCCCTGGGATTCTGTTGCACTGCCTGCTGTCACCAAGATCGAGCAGAAAGACGGCAATCTGAAGGTGACCGTGGATATGGCTATTGGCTACAACGGCGCTGACTCCATCATCGTGTCCATGCTGGACGAAAAAGGCAATGTTCTGCAATCCAAGACCAGCACCGATGAAGGTGATTCCCGTGAGATCGAATTTACCCCTGCCAGCTCTGGTACTTTCGCTTTCTCCGTGATTGCCAAGCGAGTAGACGAACTGGATAAGGTTTCTGTGGAAAACGAGAGCGGCGCATTCGTTCTGCCGCTGAAAGTTCCCACTGTCACGCTGATCCATCAGGGGGCCAATGGTGCTCTGACCGCTATTTGGAGCGAGACAGAGGAAGCCACTTCCTATGAAGTGACCCTGACCGCTCCCGACGGTACCACCACCGTTAAGACCACCGATAAGCGGCAGTACACCTTTGAGGGACTGACCGTTGGTCAGACTTATTCTATCACCGTTATCGCCATTCGTAACGAAGAGCGGACTGCGGCCTCTGATGCTGCCGAAGCCACCGCTTCTGCCGAGGCAAAGCCCGGCTGGGGCTTCACGACCTATGGTCCCAGCACCAATGAAGCCAACAACGGCTATAAGATCAATGAAGACGGCACCGTCTCTGTTTGGTCTGAGGGCGGCAAGGGTAAAGTGCAGCCCGGTGCTACCGACGGCCTGTCCTTCTACTACACAGCCATCCCCACCACCCACAACTTCACCCTCCGTGCCAAGGTTCATGTCAACAGCTGGAAATACAGCAACGGTCAGGAAGGCTTCGGCCTGCTGGCAGCTGACCGCTTGGGCATCCACGGCGATACGGAGGAATTCTGGACCAACCAGTATATGCTGGGCTTGAGCAAGATCGAGTATCACTATGATTTCGATGCAGAACAGGTCACTGCCAGTGCCGGTGTGAAGTTCACGATGAAACTGGGTCTGGGCGCTTACTCCAAGATCGGCCTGACCAAGGAAAATCTGGCTTACGCCGGTGTGACCACGCCTAAGGATTTTGTCTATGAGACCCGTCCTATGGAGTTCACCGCAGTTGAGAAGGTTTGGGAAACGGGTAATTACAACATTGTTGGTAATGTGACCAACCCCGACAGCGTGGACGGCACACTGGCAGATGTGACCGACTTTATTCTGGAGATCCAGAAAAACAACACCGGCTACTTCCTGAGCTATTATGATACAGAGGGCAAGCTGATCCATCAGGAAAAGTACTATGGTGCAGAAGACCTGAACAAGCTGGACAGCGAGTTTGTTTACGCCGGCTTCTTTGCATCCAGAAATGCCAACATTACCGTTTCTGATGTGAATCTGACCACCATTGCCAAGGAAAACGACAAGCCTGCTGAGGAAAAGCCCATCGAAAAGATCACTCCTGAGGTAAGCATTACTTCCGGCGATGCCGCTCAGACCACCGACTACAAGCTGACCTTCGTAGCCAATGTGGCAGGTGCTGCCTCTATCCGCGTCAACGATAAGACTGCCGATGCTGCAGACTTGAATAACATTTCCTTAAAGGCGGAAGAAAAGGTTACGGTCACCGTGCCTGTCACTGCCAATGATATTACCAAGATCACTGTTATCTTCCAGCCGGATCCTGATCAGGATCTGGGCGAGGGTGTACAGCTGTCCGGCACCGGTACGGTGAGTACGGAAATCAATGTGACCCATACCACCCTGTTTGAAAGCCGGGAGAACCTGTATGTGTCTCCGTATGGCTTCTCCACCGGCGACGGCAGCATGAGAAAGCCTCTGGATATTTACACCGCAGTCAGCGTTGTCCGTCCCGGCCAGACCATCATCCTGATGGAAGGCACCTACAAGCTGGAGAAGGTTCTGAAGATCCCCCGTGGTGTGGACGGTACTGCTGAAAAGCCCATTCGCATGATCGCCGATCCCAATGCGGAGACCCGTCCTGTGTTCGACTGCACCAATGTGCCTGCCGGCAGTTCCGCTGCCATTGTCCATGGTGGTAATTACTGGTTCTTCTATGGCTTTGATGTTACAAAGTCTGTGGACGGTGCAAAGGGCTTCCAGGTTTCCGGCAGCAACAATGTGCTCGATAACATCATTGCCCACCACAACGGCAATACCGGTATTCAGATCAGCCGTTACAGCGGCAAGGATCTGACCATCGCTGAATGGCCTGCCAATAACCTGGTGCGCAACTGTACTTCCTATGCCAATGCCGACAATGGCTATGAAGATGCCGACGGCTTTGCTGCAAAGCTGACCATCGGCGAGGGCAATGTGTTCGACGGCTGTATCGCCTACAACAACGCCGACGACGGCTGGGATCTGTACGCCAAGGTGGAAACCGGTGCCATCGGTGTTGTGACCATTAAAAACTGTGTTGCTTACGGCAATGGTTACCTGGAAGACGGCACCAATGCCGGTAACGGCAACGGCTTCAAGATGGGCGGCTCCAACATCACCGGCAAGCACAAGCTCATCAACTCCATCGCTTTCAACAACAAGGCGAATGGTATTCACTCCAACTCCTGCCCCGACATTATTGTGGAAAACTGCATTTCCTACAATAACGCTGGCCATAATGTGGCCTTCTACACCAACAAGAAGCAGGATACTGCGTTCGTGGCTACCGGCATTATTTCGTTCAAAGATAGCAACTGTGCCGTAAATTCCCAAAAAGAGGGAACCGGTATGTCGATGAAAGAAAGCTTGAAGCCCTATGGTAATCAGAAAGAGGCTGATTATCTCAATGATACCTGCTACTACTGGGACGGCACTGCTTGTAAGAACGCTTCCGGCACTTCTTTGGCAGCGGATATTTTCAAATCCGTGGAGTTCAAGGGCATTACCCGTAACGCAGATGGTACCATCAATATGCAGGGCTTCCTGGAACTGAGCGATAAGGCTCCTGCTGATGCCGGTGCTCGTCTCAACGGCAAGGGTACTGCATCCGAAAATGTGCCTGTTACCAATCCTGATCCTGCATTTACCGCAGATGAGAAGACTGCCAATTCTGTGATCTACAAGATCTTTGATCTGGGCGTGATCAGCCTGGACTCTGAAGAGGCTATCGTAGCAGCTCGTGCCGCTTACGATGCACTGTCGGCTGCACAGAAGGCTCTGGTCACCAACTATGAGACCTTGGAGAAGGCAGAACAGCGTTTGGCAGAGCTGAAGCCGAGTGATGATTCTGGCTCTGACGACACATCCACTCCTATCACACCTGCTGAACCCACGACTCCTGCCGGGACCACCGCTCCTACTGAGCCTGGTGATCTGGTTCCTGAGCCGACCGTAAATAATGACCCCGTTGTGATCGTTATTATCGTTGTGCTGGGCGTGGCTGTGATCGGTGTCGTTGTGATCCAGCTCCTGCGTGAGAAGAAGAGAAAGCAATAATTCTAACACCCAAGGGCGTGCTGCATTTGCAGCACGCCCTGTCCTTTGCCCGAAACTGTCTTTTACCAGCGAATAAAAGTCGTTCTTGCTTTTTCTCCTTGTTTTGATATAATGGAGGACGAAAGGTTGGGATGTATTTTGAAGGCGTGGAAACATTTTGTCACCATTACCCATCATCGCCATTTGGTGCGCAAAGGGTGCTTCAAGGTGGGGCTTTACTGGCAGGGATTGACCCATGATCTGTCGAAATATACGCCGGCGGAATTTTTGGTAGGCGCAAAATATTATCAGGGTACCCGCAGCCCCAATAGTGCCGAGCGTGCCGAAAAAGGATACAGTGGAGCATGGATGCACCACAAAGGCCGCAACCGCCATCACTGGGAATACTGGACAGACCTGAGTCTGGAAACCCGGCGGTACGAAGCTGTCCACATGCCCCGCAAATATTTGGCAGAAATGGTGATGGATCGGATCGCCGCCTGTAAAACCTATCAGGGTGAGGCGTATACAGACGCTTCTGCACTGGCATATCTGGAAAACAGCCGTGAACAGCACTTGATCCACCCGGATACCCGACGGGAACTGGCGCATATCCTGACCATTTTAAAAGAGCAAGGCGAAAAAACAATGTATGACTATGTGAAAAACAGTGTTCTCCAGGGAAAACCCTTTCCCTGGGAAGAAACGGAGGAATAAACTATGGCTGCTTCTTGGCTTCAAAATGCAGTATTCTACGAAATTTACCCCCAGTCCTTCTATGATACCAACGGCGACGGCATCGGTGACCTGAACGGTATTACCGAAAAACTGAGCTATGTGAAAAGCCTGGGCTGTAACGCTCTGTGGCTCAACCCCATCTACGACTCTCCTTTCCAGGATGCAGGCTATGATGTCCGTGACCATAAGAAAGTGGCTGAGCGTTACGGCACGGAGGAGGATCTGGTGCGGCTGTTTGAAACCGCTCATGCCATGGGTATCCATGTGCTGCTGGATCTTGTGCCCGGCCACACCAGCGAGACCCACCCCTGGTTCTTGCGCAGCGCCGAGGAGGAACACAACGAAATGTCCAACCGCTATATTTGGACGGACAGTGCTTTCTCCGGTGGCGACGGTATGGTATTCATCGGCGGCGAGCACCCCAGAGATGCCACATACATCGTCAATTTCTTCAAGTGCCAGCCGGCACTGAACTTTGGTTACAGCGAGCGCCACTGGCCCTGGCAGGATGACATCAATGCCCCCGGCCCTCTGGCCAACCGGGAAGCCATGAAGGATATCATGCGCCACTGGCTGAACCTGGGCTGTGATGGCTTCCGGGTGGACATGGCGGACTCTCTGGTGAAAAACGACGGCAACGATAAGCCCGGCACCATGGAAGTGTGGAAAGACATTGCCGGTGCCATCCATGCAGAGTATCCCGAAGCTGCACTGGTGTCCGAGTGGAACAACCCGAGATCTTCTTTAAACTGCGGTTTCGATATGGACTTTTTCCTGAACTGGGATGGCAATGGCTACTCTGTGCTCATGCGTGATTATCAGGTCAAGGACGGCAAGATCGTCGGTGATAACAGCTATTTCAAAGCCAATTCCACCCGTGACCCGCTGGGCTTTGTCAATGATTATCTGCCCAAGTACGAGGCTACCAAGAATGCCGGTATGTGGTGTATGATCACCGGCAACCACGATGTCAAGCGCCCCACCGCCAATTTGGATGATACCGAGCGGCGGCTGGCCTATTCCATGATCCTGACCATGCCCGGTGCACCTTTCCTGTACTATGGCGATGAAATTGGTATGCGCTACCGGTTCATCCCCACCAAGGAGGGTGGTTATCACCGTACCGGTTCCCGTACCCCCATGCAGTGGGATCACAGTGCAAATCTGGGATTCTCTCAGTCAAACCCGGAGAATTTGTATCTGCCGGTGGATGATGCATCTGATGCGCCCACAGTGGCTGCACAGGAGGCAGATGAAAACTCTATGCTCCATTATGTCCGCAAGGTCATCGGCCTGCGTCAGAGCCACCAGGAGCTACAAAACCATAATAACTTCTCTGTGTACCATGCAGCTGCCGATGATCGGCTGTTTGCATATAAGCGTGGCAACTATCTATTGGTGCTGAACCCCAGCCTGGAGGAGCGCAATCTGGTGCTTGATGGCAGTTATGAGCTGATCTTCCAGATGAATGGTGCTAGTCTGGCAGGGCAGACTCTGAATGTAGGAAAGCAGAGCTTTGCTGTGCTGAAGCCTAAGATGTAAAATTGATTAACTGTGGGGGCAAATTGCCCCCACAGAAAAAATTTTGGGAAATCTCAAAATAGTGCTTGACTTTTCCCGAAAATTGCGTATAATAACCATGTTGTTCGCAACATAGAGGATTAGTGTAACGGTAGCACACCGGACTCTGACTCCGTTCGCGGGGGTTCGAATCCCTCATCCTCTGCCATCGGATTCACCCAGAATTCTTCGGAATTCTGGGGTTTCTTTTTGCTTTTTGCGCCTTTAAGCTTTGGAAATGTTCTAAATCTTGAAGGCGCTTTTTTGTTTTCCCTTATCAGCGTACCGATTCAATGAACGACTGCATTCGATTGGCACGGTCTTTTTTCATCTTTTCTGTGACATGACCATATACATCCAGTGTGAAAGCAGCAGTTGCGTGGCCTAAATTTTCCTGTACCGTCTTTACATTATTGCCGGATTTTAGGAGATTGGCAGCGTAGTCTGTGTTGCATGCCACTCAGAAAACTGCCGTTGTGGTTCGCTCCTTTTCTTGACAACTTTTCAAGGGGAATGTACAATACATTTAGCCACAACGAAAAGTCGTTATTGGGAGGTTCATCATGAAAAAACGAATCTTGATTGCTATTCTTCTGCTTATTTTGGCACTTGCGCTGATTGCATGCGATAACAACTCCGCCCCTACCGAGTGCGAACATTCTTGGGGAAGTTGGATTGGCACGAACGATGGGCATTATCATATATGTGACAAGTGCGATGCTCAAAGCAAAGTCTTCAACCACAATTGCGGTGATGTGTATGATATTGTCGATGGGGACTATATTGCAGAATGCAGGGTATGCAAATGCAAAGTGCATACACCCGTTTATCCCTCTGTCGAGGTAACAAGTGAATCTCAAAACGCAACCTACCTTGCCGAAATCAATCAGGCGTTTCAGGCGTTGGATGAAATCGCTGACAATGGTAATATTTCTGCAAGCATGGGCATGTGGGTCAATAAGCAGTGTCTGGCAAATGTCGATTTTTCCTGCAAAAGCTCATCCGAGTTATATCTTGAGATTAGAGGAAAAAATGCGGTCATATATCATGAAGAAAATGGCAGAATTTTTTCCTATACCAAAAAGCGTATGCAAAAATACGATTATGAACGCAAATATGTTTGCGATAAGGATGATTTTCTGATTCCGTCAGAGTTGTTTGCGAGTATAGATGTCGATACAGAAATTGATTTGGATGTGTCAAAATGCAACATCACAAAAGATGGTAATAAATATAAAATCGAAGCGTATGCCACCGATATAATCGGCGAGGATGTTACTGCGATGTTGACGGAGATTTACAAGCAGTATGGTTTGGATGATGCAATTTTGTCTGAAATCACCGTGCAAATTGAGCTTGAATTTACGCAAACATCATATAACATGACGACAAATATGAGCATGTTTATGGCGGTTGAGGGGCAAATTGTAGAAATACCGTACTGGACCGGAATATCCATCGATTTTTCTGATATAGAGGAAATTGATTTCTTTGGTGGAGAATATACGATTTCCCCGCCGTCTTGCATTGAAGAAGTATACACCATATCTGATGTTACAGAAATATTCAAAAATGATGGAAGATATTATGGTGTTCAACTTGAAAAAGGGCAGTATTATGCTTATTTTTATGATGATTGGAATTATATGGACGATGCATATACTTTTGGTGGTTGTCCTTTCAAGGTTTACGATGAAACCGGTGAGGAGATTAAAATTTTTGATGCAGAGAGTGGAAAATTCTATAGCTACAACTTTGTAATACCAAATGACGGAATATACTATTTATTACTTGAAGGCCAATTCCATGATAATGCTGAATTGATCCGGTGTGATTATGAAACCATATACGACCTAAACGATCCTAAGAGATTTGACATGAATGTAAGCGGTGTCATCGAAGGTCTATATGACCTTGAATACTATGTTTTTACAAGTGAAAATCGGGAGTCCATGACCATTAAAAATACATCCGATGTAACGCTTTATATCTTTGTCAATCGAACAGAGTACATATTAAAAGCAGGCGAAGAGAAAATGGTGTCTTTCGAAAAGGGTGAAAACAAAATCATCATTACTGCCAAAAATATCACAGAAAAAGTAAATTATAGCTTAGAATGTGTGCTGTTATCGAGTTAGTTTATGGTAAAATGCTTTCGCTGATAGAAGAACAAATTATAATTTGTAAGTATACGCACTTGCTATCGACTGTATGCGAAGTTTTAGAACTGTACGCAAATTGTGTCAAAATAGGTAGTGGCATACAAAAAATCACCACCCAACCGGTACATCTCGTACAAGTGAAAAGGAAATAAAAATGGTAGGCACATTGTGCCTACCATTTTTGTGGTTATCGCTTCTTTGTCAGGCGGAGGGGAGAATTCCACCGATGGATTGCATTAGAGCCATCCATTCTTGTTCGGTCAGTTGCAGGATGTTCTTGTACTTCGGCATCTTTTCCACGGTGGCACTGGCGCTGAGGGTCAGCTCCAGGGGAATCTCCGTTGTAATACCGTGCTGCTTGAACTCCAGATTGGACAGAGCAAGCTTTTTGCTGGTCAGAACGCAGTCGCCCATAAAGAAAATCTGCTCGTCGTCGATCTTGCATCCCAGGGTAAACTTGTTGTTTTCGTAAACCCAGCTTAGGCTAAATTCCTCTTCTTCATCCACCTTCAAGGTGATCTGCCGGTCTACGCGGCTGTCGGTATCGTTGTTACGGATGTTCAAAGTGAGGATGCCTTCCTGAACAACGCCCTGCTCCGATGCGGTGGCAGTGATGGTGATGTTCTTCAGATCCTTCAGGTCTGCATCCAGGGTGATGACATTGTCTTTCCCATCATCCTGGTAGGAATAGGTCAGATGGACGGATGTGATCAGACCGGTCTCGTTGCTGATGACCACCTGTGCCACCACTTCTCCGGTGACTTCTTTCAGTGCGGTGCGCAGCTGCTGCAGCTGCTGTGCGGTCTCTTCCGGGAGGGCGCTGCCCAGGGTGTCCAGATAGTCAGCGCAGGCATCGATGATGGTGTCTGCCAGCTTATCCATCTGTGCTTTGGTCATGGTGCAGGTGATCTCCACGGATGTGCCGTCCACATCTTTGGCGGTATAAGTGATTTCTTTCAGAATCACATTGATTTTCTCAACCGTGGCATTCCACTGCTGAAGGAAGCTTTCCTCCTGATCGTGGATCATGGAGTCCAGCTGTTCCAGCACCGGCTCGATTTCGGCCTTGATATCTTCGTAGCGGATGCCCAGCATGGTCCAGATATGGGAGGAGGCCAGGTCTTCTTTCAGGGTTTCGTAGGAAATGCCGTAGGCAGTGTCGCCCAGAATTTCCGGTGCGGTCAGGCACAGTTCGTCCTTGTTGGCATAGAGGTTCAAGGTGATGGCCTGCCCTTCGATATCGACGGACAGGGAAGCGGATGCAATGTTTTTCTCGGCATGATAGGAAATCTTCGCACCGACATTTACTTTTTCTTCAGGAATGTCGACATCTACGGTGGCAGTACCTTTTTTGGACAGTGCTTCCAGAAGGGCGGACAGGTCGGACTGTTTGTCACCGGTGGCTGCTTCTTCGGTTTTTTCAAGGGCAGTCTGGAGATACACCAGAGGGTCTTTCTGGGCGACTTTGATGCCCAGCTTTTCATCCTCACCACAAGCGGCAAAAATGCAGCTAACGGCAATGAAAAGGGCTAAAATAATGGATACAGACTTCAATTTCTTCATAATAAAGCTCCTTGTATTATAGAGTAGTAGTTTTTAGTGTCCCTCTCCAAGGACATGTGCTA
>CAZJCA010000054.1:0-11020 GCA_964544505.1 uncultured Oscillospiraceae bacterium | reverse complement strand
ATGAACTTCTTCTATTTTTTTCAAGTGTTGCACTTGATAGTATAATTCACCTATATAATAAAACCATATCACAATATCGGCAAAAATGCAATGAGAAACCGGATATCACCGCAAAAAAGCAGGCCGCAACCATAGGTTGCGACCTGCTCTATTCCCTTTACAGCAGCGATGTAACCAGCCAAATCAGTGCGGTCACCATGGCTCCACCGCAAGCCCAGACAGGGCCTGCAGCAACCAGAGGTTGCTTTCCCCGATGACGGGCAGCCTGCCGTGCCTCTCGCAGCAGCATTTCATCGGTGATCCCCTCCTGAGGAACATCCTCCCGTAAAATAAAAATTGCCTGCTCAAATAGTTTCCGATCCGGTGACTGCACAACGATCACCTGCCGGGATACCCCTTTCACCATTATCATCGCCTCCTTATTTGCCATTATGTCCCAAGGAAAAGTTTTCATTCCCAAAACAGAAAAATTACCGCCCAAAGGCGGTAATTTCTTATGGACAACGATGGACATTATACCGAGACCAAATCAAAATGGCGATCTGACCGGGAATGCCCAGAAGCAGCAACTGCCAGGCAGTCCTGCCATATACCAGCACCGTCAGAGCCACCGACAGCAGCAGTGACCACACAAGCAAAGAGATGATCAGGTAGTTTCGGCGGGTATTAAACCAGATGGAATTAAAGACCAGCCACACGATCATGCTCACCGGCACGGCATAGGCAAAAGGCAGCCATTTTGCCATGTGGGTAGGCCAGATCAAGTCCACCACCACGAAACCAACGGTAGCGACGAACCAGACGATCAGTTCACTAAGCAAAGTCACCACCGTGTGACTGCGCACAGCCGAAACCGGCACTTTCTCCTCTGCCACCGGCAGCTTTTGCTGATGATCCTCTTCCAGCAGGTAATCAAGCGTAACACCAAACAGATCTGCAATGGCCTTGAGCACCATCACATCGGGAATGGACTCTCCCCGCTCCCATTTGGATACGGCCTTATCAGAATAATTCAGCTTCTCTGCCAGCTCGATCTGGGTCATTTTCTGTTCTTGGCGCAAGGCTGTTATATTTTTTGCGATAATGGGTTTTAAATCTTGCATAGGATAACCTCTAGTATATGATTTTCATATCATACCAGAAAATTGTTAAAAAATCAACCGGGCCGCCAAATTCGGCGGCCCGACATTTTTACTTGATCAATTCGTCAAAGCGGAAGTAATGCAGGGTGTTGTTATAGCTGATGTTTTCCACCATCTGACCCAGAGTCTTCCAATCGGCAGGATACTCACCGTCTTCCACCATCTGACCGAAGAGGTTGCACAGTATTCTGCGGAAATACTCGTGACGGGTGTAGCTGAGGAAGCTGCGGGAGTCGGTGAGCATACCGTTGAAAGTACCCATAGCGCCAAGGCTCATCAGGCTCTTCATCTGCTCTTCCATACCCACCTTGTGATCGTTGAACCACCAGGCAGAACCCTGCTGGATCTTGCCGGGGATGGAACTGTCCGTCTGGAAGCCACCCATGATGGTGCCGATAATGCCATTGTCGGCAGGGTTCAGGGAGTAGAGAATGGTCTTGCCCAGAGCGCCGGCATCTTCCATGGTTGCCAGCAGTTTTGCCAGACCCACCGCATTGGCAGCATCATTCATGGAGTCAAATCCGGTATCGGGACCTAACTTGCGGAACATCTTGCGAGAATTATCACGCAGGCAGCCAAAGTGGAGCTGCATGACCCAATCACGCTTGTAGTATTCCTGACCGACGGAAATCAGAAGCGCAGTGTGGTAAGCCAGCTGCTCGTCCCAGGTAATGGCCTTGCCTGCCTTGGCACGGGCAAAAATGTCGTTCAGCTCCTCTTCGGAAGCTTCCACGCAGAAACAATAATCCAGTGCATGGTCAGACACACGGCAGCCACGATCTGCAAAATAGGCAATACGATCGTTCAATGCTTTGCGCATATCTGCAACCGTATTGATGGCGTAGCCTACCACCTTTTCCAGCTGCGCAACATATGCCGGGAAGGTTTCCTTATCGGCACGCATAGCCTTATCGGGACGGAAAGCAGGCAGAACCACTGCAGGCGCAGTAGGATCGGCAGCCAGCAGTTCATGGGCTTTCAGGTCATCCACCGGATCATCAGTGGTGCAGATCAGCTTGACACCGGAGCGACGGATAATGCCACGGACGGACATATCAGGCTGTGCCAGAATTTTGTTGCACTTTTCGAAGATCTCCATAGCGTTTTCGCCGTTGAGGGGCTCATGGATATCAAAATAGCGCTGCAATTCCAGGTGTGTCCAGTGATAGAGGGGGTTGCCAATGAGCTTGGGCATAGTCTCGCCCCACTTCTGGAACTTTTCAGCAGGAGTAGCGCCGCCGGTAATATAATATTCCGGCACGCCACAGGAACGCATCGCACGCCACTTATAATGATCGCCGCCCAGCCAGACTTCGGTGATGGTGTCGTAGCGCTTGTCCTCATAGATCTCCATGGGGTTGATATGGCAGTGATAGTCGATAATAGGCATTTTTGCTGCATGCTCATGATAGAGTTTCTTTGCAGCTTCGGACTTCAGCAGGAAGTCCTGATCCATAAATTCCTTCATAGAATAACTCCTTCTTTTGATTCTTCCGCCGCTTTTCGGCGAATTTTCATAATCACAGGAATTGCAACCACAACAGCAGACAATCCTGCACAGATATTGCTGATCATCATGGTCATACCAACGGCCTCCCAGCCGATGGCAGTATACTGCTGGAATGCCCACAGCACCGGCACACGGAACAGGAACACTCTTGCAACATTTAAAACGAGGGTCAGCTTGGTGTAGCCATAGCCCAGCAGCAGTGCCAGCGTGGCAGAGTTCACACCCAGCGTAATATATCCCAGCATTTCCCAGCTGTGGATCGCAACGATCATATCGCAGAAGTCCTGATCAAAATAATCTCTGGACTGGGCAAATATTTTTGCCAATGACGGCAATGTGAACTGAACCGCCACCAGTCCGATCGCACCGATCAGCACATCCATCGCCACCAGCCAATAATAAAGCGTTAAGGTGCGGCGATACTTCCCTGCACCACGGTTCTGGCTGATCAGAGAGGATGCGCCATCCAGCATTCCGGCATGAAATCCGGTGGTCAAGCCGCCGATGTTATTGGAAACACCCAATGCGCCGACCGTCAGTTCTCCGTATACGCCGGACATGGAATTGACCAGCACCTTTCCGGCAGAGAACAGCATCTTTTCTGCAGAAACCGGGTATGCCAAATTCAAAATTGGCAAAAGCGTATCCCTTTTTCCGGAAATATTGTG
Organism: uncultured Oscillospiraceae bacterium; assembly: GCA_964544505.1. Taxonomy (GTDB): domain Bacteria; phylum Bacillota; class Clostridia; order Oscillospirales; family Oscillospiraceae; genus Faecousia. The sequence continues at coordinate 7,700 of CAZJCA010000054.1, read as the reverse complement.
GAAGGAAAAGCGGAATGCGCCTTCATCCCGGGGCATTTTGCACAGGGCATACAGCAGTAGCAGGCTCTGGGAAACAAGTGTCGCCACAGCGATCATGATCACGCCGCTTTCGATGACATATACAAACAGAGCAGAAAGACCCAGTTTCACCACAATGATCATCAAATTGAGCTTTAAAATACGCTTTGCATGGCCTCGGCTACGCTCAATGGCAATATAGACGGTATTAAAGAAACTGACCACCAGACTCAGCACTTCCACCCGGAAGTAGCCTGCACCGGTTTCGATCAGTGCCTCCGGGGTTTTCAGCAACCGCAGAAAAGGCTCGGCAAAGGGGATCAGCACCACGATCACCGCTATACTGACTACCACTGCCATAGCATACAAGGTTGCCACCCGGCGGCTGACCGTCTCATAGTCTCCCCTGCCATAGGCTTCGGAGATTTTGATGCTGCCGCCTACCGCCAGTCCCGATCCCAGCGCTGTAATCATCAGGGTGATTTGGCTCAGGCAGGAAACTGCCGATACCGCATCGGAACTGATATGGGATGCCATCAAAGCATCCAGCACTTTAAAAATCATGTGCAGCGCCTGATAAAGCGCCAGTGGCGTGCAGACCGTCAGCAACACCTTCAGCGGTGAGCCATTTAACGCATATTGTCGAAAGGATTCATCTTGTTTCGATACGGCCATGTTTTTTTCCTCGGATCAAAGGACGACGCCATCCTTAAAAATAGAAATTTCACGGAAGCCGTGCTCCTCTGCACGGGTCTGTGCGCCGGATGCCACAGCCAGCACCTGCTCCATCAGATCATCAGCAGCCTCATCCAAAGTACGCAGGCCGTCAGCCACCACACCGGCGTTAAAGTCGATCCAATTTGACTTCTTCGTTGCCAGAGGCGTATTGGTAGCCAGCTTCATGGTGGGTGCCGGAGCGCCGAAGGGTGTACCACGCCCGGTGGTAAACAGGATCACATGGGCACCGGCAGCGGTCAAAGCGGTGGCAGAAACCAGGTCATTGCCGGGGCCGTAAAGCATATTCAGGCCCTTGGTGGTAACAGCGTCGCCATAGCCGATCACATCCATAATAGGGGCAGCGCCGCCCTTCTGGACACAGCCGCAGCTCTTGTCTTCCAGCGTGGTGATGCCGCCGGCCTTATTGCCGGGACTGGGGTTATCATAAACCACCTCATTGTGGCGGATAAAGTAGGCTTTAAATCCGTTGATCATGTCCACTGCCTTGTGAAACACGCCCTCGTTAATGCAGCGGTTCATCAAAAATCCTTCTGCACCGAACATTTCAGGCACTTCCGTCAGCACCGTGGAGCCGCCCTGTGCCACCAGATTGTCAGAGAAACGACCGACAACAGGGTTGGCGGTGATGCCGGACAGTCCGTCCGAGCCGCCGCATTTCATGCCGATGACCAGCTCCGAAGCCGGGATCTCTTCTCTGTGGAAGGAACCGGCAAAGGCAGCGCAGGCCTCCAGCAGTTCCCGACCGGCTTCCATTTCGTCAGCTACCTGCTGGCAGGTCAGGAATTTCACACGGTCGGCATCAAAATCCCCCAGTTCCGCCAGGAACTGCTCATGGGTCAGATTTTCACAGCCCAGGCTCAGCACCAATACGGCACCTGCATTGGGATGACGGGTCAGCGCAGCCAACAGCTTTCTGGTCTGGGCGTGATCCTCGCCGGTCTGAGAGCAGCCAAAGGGATGGGTAAAGGTGTACAGACCATCAATGGAGCCGGAAACCAGATCCTGGTTTTCCCGCACCAGTGCCTTTGCCACATCGTTGACACAGCCAACGGTAGGAATGATCCAAATTTCATTGCGGACACCCACCTTGCCATCCTTGCGGCGGTAGCCACGGAAGGTCTTTACGGGCTGGGGAGCAACATTTTGAATATTGGGCTCGTAGGTGTATTCCATCTCGCCGGAGAGGTTGGTAACCATATTGTGGGTATGTACCCAATCACCGGGAGCGATGGAAGCAGTGGCATGACCGATGGAGAAGCCGTACTTCATCACCTGGTCATTTTCATGGAGTGCCACCAGGGCCATTTTATGACCCTGGGGAATTTCCATATTGGCTTTTACGCCTGCGAACACCGTTCCTGCAGGAATGGTGTGCAGGGCGACCGCCACATTATCTTTGGGATTGATCTGAATAAAATCAGGCATAAGTCCTCCTTACAGGAATGAATATTTGTAAAGCCCTGACGGCTGATGTTGGCATGTCGCTCTTTGGGAGGGATAGCCACCGCATCCCCTGCTTTGTACTGGATGGATGTTCCGTTTTCAAAATCAAAGGAACCTTGACCACCGGTACAGTATACCAGCTCCCAGCATTCATGCTCGTGCCACTGGATATCATAAGTGCGAGAACGCTCGCCTACAAATAAAATCGTGTTCATGCTTCTTGCTCCGAATCTTTGATTTGGAAGCCCTGCTCCCGGAAAAAATCCATCATTGCTTCCACCCAACCGGGTACATCTTTACTGATCTGCGGCACTTTTTCTGCCGGGTACGCCGTCTCATCCGCCACCGACAGGCCGTGTGGCCCTTGGTGATAGATATGCAGCGCAAAAGGAACATCCGTTTCTGCCAGTGCCGTAGCCAGGATCAAACTGTTTCGGCAAGGAACAGAAGCGTCCTGCCGTGTGTGCCAGATAAATACAGGGGGCATATCCGGTCGCACCAGTTTCTCCAGCGACAGACGGCTGCGCAGCTCATCGTCACCAAAGGTGAGATTTTTAAAGCTGCCCTCGTGGGTCTTTCCCCAGGATACCGCCACCGGATAACACAGTCCCAGGGCATCCGGGCGGATCTGTTGGGTCGTGCCGATTTCTTTCAGCACTTCATCATCATACAGAGTTCCCAATGTTCCACACAGGTGGCCTCCGGCTGAAAAGCCCACCGCCGCCACCATGTTCCCATTCACTTCCATCTGCTTTGCATGGCTACGGATGTATTTCATAGCCATCGCCGCTTCTTGCAGCGCCACCGGAAATGGGTGAGGGCCGCAGGAATAGGTCAGCACAAAGGCCACATACCCTTTCGCTGCAAATCGCAGTGCGACCGGTTCTGCCTCTCGGGGTGACACATGCTCGTACCCCCCACCCGGCAGAATCAGCACAGCCGGACGGCACCGACAAGAGCTGATCACCAAAGGTGTCTCAGGAATCCACGCTTTTAGCTGTGCCTGTCCACCGGCAGGAGGAATAGCAGAAAACACCTGATATAGATCGATCACTTTAATACGCATAGCAAACCACCTGCATCCGTTTTATCCATGCAACAATTCTATACTGTCCATGTATCATATTGTTATGATATTCCATTTTTCACCTTTCGTCAATCAAATCATGTCCCAATCATCCATTTAAGGCAGTAGAATTTTTTATTCATAAACTGTTGAAAATTACCATAAGTTCTCTCCGTCCTGTTGCTTCTAATAAACTGTTGATTTTAAATCACGCCTGTGATATACTTTCTCTGTCCGGTTCACCCGGCAGAAAGGCTGTGAAAAAATGTACCGCATCGAGTCATTATTTGATTTAAGTCATACCATCAGCGCTTCTTTCCTAAAGCAATATCGTTATCCCTGGGAAGCACTGAAAAGCATTAAAGACTGCATTTTGCAACTGGGCAGCTCCTTACCCAGCGATGAATACACTGAGATCTATCCCCAGGTTTGGGTGCACAAAACAGCGAAGGTTGCCCCCTCTGCATATCTGGGCAATCCCTGTATCATTGGACCGGAAACGGAAGTGCGCCATTGCGCTTTCATCCGGGGGTCTGCCTTGGTAGGCAGCGGCTGTGTAGTAGGTAACTCTGTGGAACTGAAAAATGTGATCCTGTTCGATCAGGTACAGGTTCCTCATTACAATTATGTAGGTGACAGCATTCTCGGCTACAAAGCCCACATGGGTGCCGGATCTATCACCTCCAATGTGAAATCCGACAAGAGCCTTGTGGTGATCCACGGCTCAGAAAACATCCCCACCGGCATCAAGAAGGTGGGAGCGATCCTCGGTGACGGCGTGGAAGTTGGATGCAACAGCGTCCTAAATCCCGGCACCGTCATTGGCCGCAACAGTCAAGTATATCCCCTGTCCTGCGTTCGGGGCGTGATCCCGGCAGACAGCATCTACAAAACAGGCGGCATCATTGTGCATAAGGAGGCATAATATGGGTAAATATTTCGGAACAGACGGCTTCCGTGGGGAAGCAAACGAAAACTTGACCGCTGATCACGCTTTCCGTGTCGGTCGTTTCCTGGGCTGGTACTTCGGTGAACAAAAACGCCGCAGTGGCATTGAGATCCCTGCCAAAATTGCCATTGGCAAAGACACACGCCGTTCCAGCTATATGTTTGAGTACGCTCTGGCAGCAGGCATTACCGCCTCCGGCGCAGACGCTTACCTGCTCCATGTCACCACTACCCCCTCTGTGGCTTTCGTGACCCGAACAGAGGATTTCGACTGCGGCGTTATGATCTCCGCCAGCCACAATCCTTATTACGACAACGGCATTAAGCTCATCAACAGTCAGGGCGAGAAAATGGATGAAGAAACCATTCGCTATGTGGAGGCATACCTGGATGGTCAGCTGGAGCTGTTCGGTCAAAAATGGGCGGAACTGCCTTACAGCAAGCGAGATGCCATCGGACGGACCGTTGATCACACCGCAGGCAGAAATCGTTACCTGGGTTACCTGATCTCTCTGGGCATGTATTCCCTCAAGGGCGTAAAAGTGGGTCTGGACTGTGCCAACGGCGCTTCCTGGAATTTGGCCCGACTGGTATTTGAGGCACTGGGCGCAAAAACCTATGTGATTAACGCCGAGCCGGACGGTCTGAACATCAACAATAACGCAGGTTCTACCCACATTGAGGTTTTGCAGAAGTTTGTTGTCGATCACAACCTGGATGTAGGCTTTGCTTACGACGGAGATGCCGACCGCTGCCTGTGTGTAGATGAAAAGGGCAATATCGTCACCGGCGACCACATTCTCTATATTCTGGGCTGCTATATGCGTGATGCAGGCAAGTTGGATAACAACACTGTTGTCACCACCGTTATGTCCAATTTCGGCCTGTATAAGGCCTTTGACGAGGCTGGCATCGACTATGCCAAGACCGCCGTCGGCGACAAATATGTTTATGAGTATATGGCACAAAACGGCTGCCGTCTGGGTGGCGAGCAGAGCGGTCATATCATCATTTCCAAATTCGCCACCACCGGCGACGGCATTTTGACCAGTTTAAAGATCATGGAAGTGATGATGGCCAAAAAGAAAAAGCTCAGTGAACTGCACAGTGGCCTGAAAGTCTATCCTCAGGTGCTGAAAAATGTCCGAGTAAAGGATAAGCCCACCGCCCAGAATGACCCTGTGGTACAGGCAGCTGTGCAAAAAGTTGCCGACAAGTTGGGTGATAGCGGTCGCATTCTTGTCCGAGAGTCCGGCACAGAGCCGGTTATTCGGGTCATGGTGGAGGCCCCCAGCAAACAGCAATGCCAGCAATTGGTAGACAGCGTTGTTGATGTGATCTGTGCTCAAGGTCACAGCCGTGTATGATTCTGTAATAATATAGTAGAGGAGCGTATTAATCCATGTCTAACAAATCCATCTTCACCCCTAATGCCCCTGCTGCCATCGGTCCCTATTCCCAGGCCGTTGCCGCCGGAAATACAGTATATGTCTCCGGTCAGCTTCCCATTGATCCTGCCACCGGTGCCTTTGCCGGTGAGGATATCGCATCCCAGACCCGTCAATCTCTTCTGAATATGAAGGCCATTCTGGAAGCCAACGGCATGTCCATGTCCGATGTGGTCAAAACCACGGTGCTGCTGGCTGACATCGGCGAGTTTGCCGCCATGAATGCTGTGTATGCCGAATTCTTCACGGAACCTTTCCCTGCTCGTGCCGCCTTCCAGGTAGCCGCGTTGCCCAAGGCCGCTCGTGTGGAAATTGAAGCGATTGCCGTCAAATAAATAAGGAGCACGCCGGTAATTTTCCGGCGTGCTTTTTTGTCCTTGGCAAATCATGCAAATATTGCATTCTACGCAATTGTACCATCATTATATAACCATTTTTCAAAAAAGCTGGACTTTTCATTATTTATATGGTATAATTTTAAATTGCAGTATTATCATAATAAAAATTTGAAAGCAGGCTTTGCTTATGTTAATATTATCCTCTGTTCGGGAAAAACTGCGGCCCATACTGCAATCTCCCTGGTTTATGGTCCCGGTTTTTGCAGGAGCAGCGTTATCCCTGATTTATCAAGCCCCTATTGAGGGCACGATTGGATTTGTGCTTCTGATCTGCGCCCTTCTGGTGCTGTCAGAAAATACAGCGCTGACCCTCCTCCCCTTCTCCCTTTTGTGCATGTTCGTCCTAAAGGAGTATAATAGCTTCGACCGTTTTATCAAGCTTTGGTGGCTGGCAATTCCCGTGATCCCGTCAATGCTTTTTCATCTGATCGCCTACCGGGAGAAGCCTCATAAGAGCATTTTGTTATACGGCTTGATTGGTGTTGCCGTTGCCATCACCTTCGGTGGCTTAGGCTCTATTTCCTCTGCGGAGTATTTCACTGGTGCTAATTTGTACTATGTAGCCGGTCTTGGCATCGTCATGGTACTGATGCATCTGCTGATTTCCTCCAAATACCATGACAGAGAAGGTTTCGATATTCAAAAGCATCTATGCCTGGTATTCTATTTGATCGGCATTTTCGGCGTGTTTATGCTGTTCCAGCACTTCGGAGCACATTGGGAGGAGATCCGTTCCAGCGGTCTTCCGGAGATCCAGTGGAGCAATAACTTATCCACCTTCTTAATGATCGCCATGCCTTTTGGCTTCTATTACTCCAGAAAAAATGCGCTGCACATGATCCCCACCCTGCTGATGTTCGCCGCCATGTTGCTGACCGGCAGCCGTGCACCGCTGATTTTTGGTGTGGCAGAATATTTCATCTGCGTGATCGTGTTCACGGTCATCGATCATAAAAGATGGTATGTGTACATTCTTCCCATGGTAGCGATCCTTGTCGGGTGCTATCTCTTCCAGGAAGAAGTATACAACTATTTTGCTCGGATCTTTAGCTTTGGTCAAAATATTGAAAACGAGGCTCGTTTTCAGATGGCTATCCGTGCCTGGGACGAGTTCTGCGCCAACCCCCTGTTTGGCAGTGGTTTGGGCTCTACCGGACGGCAGGACATTTATAACCCTGTTAAGTTCGCTATGAACTGGTATCACTCCGCTCCCTTCCAGATTTTCGGCAGTCTTGGGGTACTAGGCTGCCTGGCTTACTGCATCCTGTGGTTCACCAGAGCAAAGATTTTCTTTCAACGCAGAAGCATCTTCGGTTACACGGTCATACTGAGCCAGGTGAGCCTATTCTTAATGTCTATGGTCAACCCCGGCTTCTTCTGTCCCTTCCCCTATGAGTTCTTCATGGTGATCATGTTCGCAGTATTAGCCTGTCAGAAACCTACAACCAAATAACAAAAGCGGCTATCCATTCGGATGGCCGCTTTTATCATAGGCTATCAGCAAACGGAACATTACACCAGATATGTGAAAGCAAAAAGAAAAGCCGCACAAATTGTGCGGCTTTTTGGAGGTACCTCCCAGATTTGAACTGGGGAATGAGAGTTTTGCAGACTCTTGCCTTACCACTTGGCCACGGTACC
>CAZJCA010000053.1:0-11500 GCA_964544505.1 uncultured Oscillospiraceae bacterium | reverse complement strand
CCTACATTGGCAACCAGAAAAACATTCGTTTTTACAGCAGCATCCTTAAACTGCCGGAAGACCTGTTCCATTCCGTCATCGTATTCAACACCGAATGCGATGTCAGAAAAGCTCCAAAGGGGAAGAGACTGACCGTGTTGCACATAGAGCAGCTGGAGGAACACTTCGCAAAATTGCTCCCAACGCTGCCTGTACAGTATTCCCATACGCAGCTGGAGGCTCTGCATGAAATATTCCAGATGAACATGGATAAGCACTATGTCACAACAAAACCCGCACAAATTGTGTGATTTAGAGGAAAATACGCATTTTCTACTTGACTTTTTTCGCAAAAAGACATAAAGTAACATTATGGCGTGGCATGTGCGCCACGCCATTTTTTAATAACTGCGCTTATGTATTATCGTTTAACGCCACAAATACCCGAATGTGACGAACTTCACCTCGTTCAACAACATTGGGTATATCGTTGACCTCAAAGTGATTATTCTTCCCATATCGAAGAACCTTACCGCAAAATGTAATGCAGTCCACCAAAACTCCTCCATTATGCACCATGCACGGAGGTTTTTTTCCGAGCATCATTACAGATACAGATGTAGGCACAGAAGAACTGGGTCATCTGGAAATGATCGGTGCCATTGTGCACCAATTAACAAGGAACTTAAAAGACTCCCAGATTCAGGACTCAGCCTTTGCACCTTATTTTGTTGATCACAGTGCAGGGGTCTACCCGACTGCCGCTTCCGGTTTCCCCTGGAACGCTGCCAGTATGGCGGTCAAAGGCGATCCCATGGCTGACCTGACAGAGGATCTGGCTGCAGAACAAAAAGCCAGAGTCACATACGACAATATTCTGCGGCTTTCCGATGACCCAGATGTAAACGATGTGATCAAATTCCTTCGGGAGCGGGAAATCGTCCATTTCCAGCGCTTCGGGGAAGCTTGCCAATTGCTGCGTGAAAAGCTAAACCAGAAAAATGTCTACTATATGAATCCTGCATTGGATATTTGACAAAAAACACCGCCCTCTAAAAGAGGGCGGTAAAAATTACACTTCGATCAGTTCATATTCTCTGCTGCCGTAGCCCAGTGCTGCGGCGGCTTCAATGGTATGGACGCCGTTGCGGCTTTCGATCCGCTCCAGCAGATGGGGTCTTCCGGGATCGGTAGATGCGTAGACCAGATCGATGCAGGCCTGGTCGATGGCGATGGGATCGGTGGATACCAGAATGCCGATGTCTGCAATGCAGGGGTCTTCTGCCACGGCGCAGCAGTCGCAGTCCACGCTCATGTTCTTCATCACATTTACATAGGCCAGGTTGCCCTTAAAATAGTTCACCACGCTGCCTGCTGCATCTGCCATAGACTCCAGGAACAGGTCATGGTCCGCTGTCCAGATCTTCTCCGGCTCGCTTGCACCGTGAATATAGGCCTTACCATAGGAAGATGCCACGCCGATGGAAAGCTGCTTCAGTGCACCGCCGTAGCCGCCCATGGGATGCCCCTTAAAGTGAGACAGTACCAGCATGGAATCGTATTTTTCGATATTCTTGCCCACGAAATTCTTTTTAATAACTTTGCCGTTGGGAATGGGCAACTCCAGGTCAGGACCTTCCTCGTCCATCAGGTCAACATCGAAAAGATCCAGCCAGCCATGATAGCCGAACAGCTTGCGATGACGACCGGAGTCGTTGCGCTCGCCGTCGTAAGCGGTGTTACATTCGACCACTGTACCGTTGACATATTCTACCATAGGTGCCCAGAAATCCGGGCGCAGGAAATTCTGGTTTCCCTTTTCTCCGGAATGGACCTTTACAGCCACATTGCCGGGTAAATTGACACCCAGCAGCTTATAAAGTTCCAATACCTTTTCCGGGGTGATCTCTCTGGAAAAATATACTTTTGCAGACATTGTGTTGCCCTCCTGTTTTTCATTTCTACTCTTATTTATAGCGTAAAATCCCTTCCCGGTCAAGATGTTTTATTGCTTTTTTTCCATGATTGTGTTATAGTGAAAGAAAAAAGCGGAGGTTCTGCGATGAATCGGGAAAACAAGAGAAAATCCTTTGAAAAAGGTTATTATAAGACCCACGCCTGCACCGAAGAATTTGAATGCAGCAACTGCGGCCGCCTGGTGGTGCCGGATGGTGCTTCCAGCGAGCACCGCAACCACTGCCCTTACTGCCTGCATAGCTTGCATCTGGACATTGAGCCCGGCGATCGGGAAGCTGACTGTGGCGGCATTATGGAGCCGGTGGCTGTCTGGGTGCGCAACAAAGGCGAATGGGCAATCATCCACCGCTGCAAGCGTTGCGGTGATCTCAGCTCCAACCGGGTAGCAGCAGACGATAACCCTATGAAACTGATGAGCATTGCTATGCGTCCCATTGCCAATCCCCCCTTCCCCATCGAGCGTGTGGCAGAGCTTTCCGACATGCTGGATAAGGCTAATGAAATTAAGTAAAAAGATCACCTTCGGAGTTTACCGAAGGTGATTCTTTTATTAGGGCACAAAGTTTTCAAAAATGGGGATCCAGCCTTCTTTGACTGCAATATCAAAATCCTCTTTGGTGCGGATGGTCCAGGAAACGCCCTGTACACCCCAGAACTTCCGGCAAATATCTGTGCCGAAAACTTTACGGTGCTGATAGTTATAGGCGATAAAATCCGGGCGTGTGGCAATATTGGAAATATGAGTGGTCATTAGAAATTTTAAGATCCAGGGCAACTTAAGGTTGCTTTTGAGCCAGTTTTCCGACAGCTGACCACGGATGATATCCGGGCGATTCTTGCGCAGCCAGATAATGCATCGTGGATCAAAAGATTCGATGCAAAAGGCACCTTTGTACTTGTCCAGCAGTTCACAAGCTGCGATGCAGAGCGCAGTGTGGTTGCCATTGGCTGTTTTCAATTCCACAATCAGCGGTGCTGCACCGTCGTATAATTCCAGCACCTGAGAAAACAGCGGAATCTTCTCGTCCGTGCCGCCCAGACGGTAGTTTTCCAGATCTGCAAGGGTCAGATCTTCAATGTTGACATCTGCACCGGCAACTCGCTTTAAGCACGAATCGTGAATGACTGCCAAATTGCCATCTTTCATCAGGTGGATATCCAGCTCAATACCGTAGCCCCCCTCTTTTGCCGCCCGGAAAGCAGCCATGCTGTTTTCCGGCTTTTCGCTATTGTGAAGGCCACGGTGAGCGTAGTTCCATTTTCGAAGCTCTTTCAGACCGGGATGATTTGTGCGGCCTTTTAAGCAGAATAGATACAGAATAATCAACGCAAGAATAACGGTCAATGGGATAATCATACATTAGTCCTCGATATCCAGGGCCTCCAAGCCCTTCTTTGCTGCAATTTTGCTATCGCCATGGCGGACGCAGAACATGGTCACAAAGGCTAACCCTGCAAACACGGTAGCATAGGGGAACAGAACGGTCATGCCCATCTGATCCATCAGATAGCCGGAGATCATGGGCGTTGCCACCTGTGCTGCCATGGATGCAGTGTAATAGTAGCCTGTGTAACGACCAATATCACTGCCCGAGCACATTTCCACCACCATAGGGAAAGAGTTGACATTGATGGTGGCCCAGCCGATACCAGCCAATGCAAATAGTATGTTCATCACGATCACAGAGCTGCCGCTGCGCAGGAAGGAAGCGCAGCCAAAGGCAGTGCTCAGCATAACAACGCCTGCCATAATGGTCTTTTTACGACCGATTTTGGATGCAACCATGCCTGCAGGCAGATAGGCAATGATCGCCGCAGCCTGGGCAAGCAGCAAGGTGGTGTTGTAGTCCATGTTCAGAATATTGCCTGCATAAACGGCGTACTTGGATGTGACTGCATTATAGCCAAAGTACCACAGGGCAATGGATGCCAGAATAAAGATCAAAGAACGGGCTTCGCTCTTGGTCAGTTTCCGCTTCTCCCCTGTTTCTTCTGCTTTTTCTTCCTCAATGCCATAGGTAATGGAATCCTGCTGCATCTGCTTCGACCAGGCAGGCTCCCGGACGGTCAGCAGGAAAACAGCCAGCGCACCCAGCATCAAGCATGCCACCACACCATAGTAAACGGTGTAATTCATCAGCTGATTACGCACGGCGGAAGTGGCAAATACCATGCCAAGCACAAGAATAATAATGCCGCCGGCGGTACCCATCAGGTTAATAATGGCATTTGCTTTCGAGCGTAAGGGTTTTACCGTTACATCCGGCATCAGAGCCACAGCCGGGCTGCGGAAGGTCGCCATGGCAACCAGAACCAGCAGAAGCAGTGCAATAAAGAGAATAAGCGGTGTGGGATCATTACGGGTGGCCTGAGAAGCATAAGCCTGACGAGCCGGTGCCACATAGTTGGTATAATCAGGATTTGTTCCGTTTTCTCCGGTGCTGCGAATGGCTGTGAACTCCTCTTTGGTGAACCGATCAGCCAAAACAAACTTATCACCGTCAGGGGTCTGCAAAGTGGCATTCTTCTGACTGTCGTAGATTGCTTCCAGCGCCGCAGGATCGTCGATCTTCGCCACATCAGAGATATTTTTTAGCTGCATGGAATCCACAAAAGAAAGTCCCAGCAGCGCCACAGCGGCGATCACGGTTCCGCAGACAATGAAAGGAGTACGCTTGCCGTATTTCGTGTGGCACTTGTCGGACAGTGCGCCAAACAGCGGCAGCATAAACAGCGCCAGAATATTATCCAGTGCCATAATAACGCCAGACCAGGTCTGGGACATACCGAATTTGTTGGTCAAAATCACAGGAATGGTGGCATCGTAGGCCTGCCAAAATGCGGAAATCAGAAAAAAGGCAAAGCCAACGAGGATCGTACGCTTGTAGTTGAGCTTCATGGAAGTTCCTCCTAGAAAATTTTGGGAGCGTGCGTATAAAATCATTATACACTTTTCCCGGGAAATGTCCAGTTCTATCTTTATTGACCGGAACGCAGCACTTCCTGATAAAGGCGCATAATATCTTGGAGAACTTCTTTGTCGGTAAAGTCTTTGTTATAAACGATCCGTGTCTCTCGGATCATACTCAAATTTTCAATGGGCAGCGCAATCAGCTGTCCTTTGCGCAGTTCTCGGGCACAGGCACTTTTTGCAAGAACAGATACGCCGAGGTTTTTCCGCACAAGATCCTTTATGGTGGCGATATTATCCACTTCCATGACGATATTGTAATTCTCCGGCGAGTCATTGAGGCTCCGTAAGGTAGAATCGAACAGGATCCGAGTGGCGGAAGTGGGCAGACGGAGGATCATTCTCTCTTTACGCAGTTGTTCCAAAGTGATCATTGCATTTCGGGTCAGCGGATGACTGGGAGAAATCACGCATACCAGATAGTCCGTATCCAGTACCAGTGAACTAAAGGAAGGATCGCTGGTGCTTCCCTCCACAATCGCCATATCCAGTTCATAGTTTTCCAGCATATTATAAAGGTTTTTTATGGTATCAGTGATTATCGTTATGGTAAATCCATTATTTTCACCACTGAATTTTGCCAAAACTTCTGCGGTGATATTGCTTTCTGCCGTATGGGTAATGCCCACACGGAGGGTGGCGATTTGGCGTTCTTTGTCCGCCAGGTCGGCTCGGATCTTATCATATAATGCAGCCATTCTCCGGGCGTATTTTATAACGATTTCACCCTCGGAAGTCAGCTTTAATCCGCTTTTTCCCCTTATAAAAAGGGTAACACCGAACTCCTCTTCCAGCTGACTGATATGATGGCTTACCGCAGGCTGGGTCAGAGCCAATGCCTGCGCCGCTTTCGTAAAATTTTGATAATCCGCAACCGCCAACAGCGTCGTAAGTTTTGAACTGATCATAGGCACCTCTCATAAGTTTTCTGAATGGAAGTCAAAATAAGAATAATTTTACTTTATGCAAAAAGAAGTATATCATACGCTTATCGAATTTGCAAGAGAGGAGCATCCCCAATGGTCAGAAAAATTTCTCTTTTTATGAATACCCTCCTGTACCCTTTCCCTCACCTGTTTCCCCAACGAAGGCAGCAGCTGATGGAACTGCTGGAAGAACTGACGGAAGATGTGCCCATAACGCCCTGCTGCGAGGATCTATTGGAAATCTGGGCAGAAGAATTTGGTGCATGCGGCCTGCTGCTCGGTAATCTATCTCTGTTTTTGATTGGATTTCTTCTAATGATAGCCGTAGATGTGATTCTCTGGCGTTGGCACGGCCCTTGCTCTTCGGCGGTTATCCATGGTCTGAGTGTGCTGTACTGTCTATTCAAATTTAAGTCCGATCTTCCCTCTACGACCATTTTGATTCTGCTGTTTACCGTTTTCTGGGCCCTATGCGGCTTCTGGTGGAGCCTGGCCTTTCTGTTTTTGGTTTACTTTACAAATATGGGTGTTGTTTATACAAAAGGAGGCACCAAATGTTAAGACAGATTACTCAAAATGCGGCAGGTTCCCATTCCGTTGCCTCCGTCATTATTTCCATTGCACTAATGCTTTTTTTAGGTTTTTTGATGACCCGTCTGACCAAAAAATTGCGGCTGCCTAATGTGACTGCCTACATTGTCACCGGCATCCTCATTGGCCCCTATTGCCTTGATCTGATCCCTCAGAATGTGATCGGCGGTATGGATTTTCTATCAGATATCGCACTGGCGTTTATCGCTTTCAGTACAGGCGAATTTTTCAAGCTGTCTACCCTGCGCAAAAACGGTATGAAAGTGGTGGTCATTACCGTTTTTGAAGCATTGATGGCTACTGTGGTCGTTTTCCTCGTTACATATTTCATCCTGGGTGTGGATCTGGCATTTTCCATCGTCCTGGCGGCGCTGGCCTCCGCCACCGCCCCTGCATCCACCGTTATGACCATTCGGCAGACAGGCGCTCACGGCGATTTTGTGGATACGCTGCTGCAAGTGGTGGCTCTGGACGATGTGGTGGGACTGATTGCATACAGCGTGGCCATTTCTCTGGCGCTGGCGCTGAGCATGGGATCGGCGGCATTGAGTGTTGGCAGCATTTTGCAGCCGATTGCTATGAATTTGGGTGTTTTCCTTTTGGGCGGCGTGTTCGGTCTGTTCCTCAAGTGGCTCATGCCTAAAAAGCGATCCAATGACAATCGGCTGATCATCTCCGTATCTTTACTATTTGCTTTCTGCGGCGTGTGCGCCATGCTGGATGTCTCTCCGCTGCTTGGCTGTATGTCCATGGGCACGGTGTATATCAACATCACTGACGACGAGAAGCTTTTCAAGCAGCTCAACTACTTTACCCCACCCATTCTGCTGCTGTTCTTCGTCCGTTCCGGCCTTTCTTTTAATTTGAACGCACTGGTCAACACTTCCGCTGCCGTCGGCACAACGCCGTTGCTGGTCGTAGGCGTCGTGTACTTCTTTACGCGCATTCTGGGCAAGTATAGCGGTGCATTTATCGGCTGCAAACTGGTCAAAAAGCCCAAAGAGACCAGTAACTACCTGGGGCTTGCCCTGATCCCTCAGGCAGGTGTCGCCATCGGCCTCGCTGCCCTGGGCGCAAGAACGCTGGGCGGCGAAACAGGTGTTGCGCTGGAAACGGTGATTCTGGCTTCCAGCGTGCTTTATGAACTGGTTGGCCCTGCCTGCGCCAAGCTGTCACTTTATCTATCCAAATCCTATTCTTCCAAATTGGAAGATATTGTCCCCGAAGAAAAAGTCCTGGAAGAAGGCAAAGAGAACAATGCTGTGGAACTTCTGATCAAGCGCATCCAGTTAATTCAAGAAGAGTTGCACAAAGATGCACCTTCTGAGGAAGAGGAGGCCTTCCAGGAAGCGGCAGATGAATATGACCACAATTTTAACTATCATAAGAGGAGATAATCATGCAAGACTACATAGCTACCCTGTTAGGTTCTTGGGCTTCTGACTTAAATACGCCGTCGATCCTGCTGCGGCTGGGGCTGTCGCTGGTGTTATCCGCCATTGTTGGCTTTGAGCGTTCCAGCAAGCGTCACAGCGCAGGCCTGCGAACCTTTATTATCGTATCACTGGCAGCTACCACCGCCGCCATTTTGGAAATGTATTTCTTCTCTCTTGGCAGCACTTCCCCCTGGATCTGTGCCGCTGTCATCATTGGTATCGCCATGCTGTCCGGCTATTCCATTTTCTTTAGTTCCAAAGGCCAGATCAAAGGGCTGACTACTTCCGCCGGACTTTGGACCTGCGGCATCATTGGCATTGCCATTGGTTTAGGGCTGTATACGGCGGCTCTGATCGCATGGGTGGCACTGCTGTGCGGGCTGTCGTTATTCCCGGTGCTGGAAATGTACCTCAAGGACAAATCCAACCATTTTGAAGTCCATTTGGAGTTAAAAAGCAAGGCAGATCTTCAAAACTTTACGACCACCATTCGCCGTCTTGGAATGCGTATTGATGATATTGAGCTGAACCCTGCTTACCGCAACTCCGGCCTTAGCGTGTACACCGTTTCATTCACCATCAGCTCCCAGGAACTGAAAAAGTACAAGCGCCACAGCCAGATCATTGAAGCTCTTCGCTCCCTGGACTACATTGCCTTCATTGAAGAAATGACCTAAATGACGCCGCCCAGACGGGCGGCGTTTTCTTGACTTTTACAGGATGTAGTCAGTAATGCAATCGTACCAGTGGACATATGAAATCAAACCGGTTTCACATATATAGACGGAAAAAATCATCGAAAGGTTCATTTTATAATAAAATTATAGCCGTACTCTACGAATTTGTCGAGTACGGCTATTCGTTTTTTAAAGGCTCATAGTCATGCCATGATTTCGGATCTGTAAACCGCATTTTTTGTAAAATGCGATGGCACTTTCGTTGGGCGTATCCACATAGAGATTGATTGCGCAGCAGCCTTCTTTTCGAGCCAGCTCCTTCAAGGCATCCACCATCTGATGTCCGATTCCCTGATTACGCAATTCCTTTTCCACGCCGAAGTCGTCAATTTGCAGTATGGCACGCTTATCAGTGACAAAGCTGTTGGTGTGCCAGATGTAAAAGCGCATAAAGCCGACTACTTTCTCGTCAACACGGGCTACATAGATGGCATTTTCGTAAATAGCACCCTCTTTGATGCAGTCTTGGAAGAAATCCATGGGATAATCTTCTTCATCCAGCTGAATGCTTTTATCCCACTGAGCATGGTGCTGACTGACCTGCTTTGCAAGCCGGTTGACGGCTTCAAAATCCTCCGGTTTTGCCAATTCAAAGATCACAGGAAACCCTCCCCATAGAAATTGCGTATGATTAAGCCAGGACCGCCTTGTGGAACACCTTCTTGCCCTTGCGGATCTTTACGCCGTCTTTCAGCATTTCTTCGGTAACAGCAAAGGTAGCAGCAGGCACTTTTTCGTCATTGACGAACACGCCGCCCTGCTCTACCAGCTTGCGAGCCTGCTTGTTGGAAGGTGCCAGACCGCAGGCAACCATCAAATTCAGAATGCCAATCTTGCCGTCAGTGAGCTTATCTGCGGCGATTTCGGTGGTAGGCATATTGGCATCGTCGCCATTGCCTGCAAACAGTGCTCTGGCAGCAGTCTGGGCTTTCATAGCTTCTTCCTCGCCGTGAACCATCTTGGTCAGCTCGAAGGCCAACACTTCCTTGGCTTCGTTGATACGAGCATCCTTCCAGGTATCCATTTCATCGATCTGATCCAAAGGCAGGAATGTCAGCATACGGATGCACTTCATTACATCGGCATCGCCCACATTGCGCCAGTACTGATAGAACTCGTAGGGAGAAGTCTTGTTGGGGTCAAGCCAAACAGCGTTGCCGGCGGTCTTGCCCATCTTTTTACCCTGAGAGTCAGTCAGAAGTGTAATGGTCATGGCATGGGCATCCTTACCCAGCTTGCGGCGGATCAGTTCGGTGCCGCCCAGCATATTGCTCCACTGGTCATCGCCGCCGAACTCCATATTACAGCCGTATTCCTTGAACAGATGGTAGAAGTCGTAGGACTGCATGATCATGTAGTTGAACTCCAGGAAAGACAGGCCCTTTTCCATTCTCTGCTTGTAGCACTCCGCACGGAGCATATTATTGACAGAGAAGCAAGCACCCACTTCACGCAGCAGCTCCACATAGTTCAGATCCAGCAGCCAGTCGGCGTTATTGAGCATCATGGCCTTGCCTTCGCCAAATTCGATGAATTTCTCCATCTGACGCTTAAAGCATTCGGCGTTGTGGTCGATATCTTCTTTGGTCAACATTTTACGCATATCCGTACGACCGGAGGGATCGCCGATCATAGTGGTGCCACCGCCGATGAGGGCGATGGGCTTGTTGCCTGCCATCTGTAAGCGCTTCATCAAGGTCAGGGCCATAAAGTGACCGGCGGTCAGGGAGTCAGCAGTACAGTCAAAGCCAATGTAGAAGGTAGCCTTGCCGTTATCGATCACATCACGGATGGCCTGTTCATTGGTCACCTGGGCAATCAGGCCACGGGCAACCAGTTCGTCATAGATTTTCATATATTATTCCTCCATCGTTTTTTCTTTCGTTTTTTGTAAGAGTTTTACCAATTTTTCAGAAAGAATTGCGACATTTTCTTCTTCCAAAATGGTATCTTTGCTGGTGTGGATGCGGCTGCAATAAAGTGTTCCGAACCGATTACGACGGAACGCCGCAATGCCCACGCCATAAGGGAAATTCCGCTGATCAGAGGGATAGACCTGAAAGCCCTTCTCCCGAAGCGCAATGGACTTGTCCCCTGTTACGCCACAAAGAGTGCGCAGGATCGCCAGCTTTTCTTCGTCCTTTTTCAGCTTGCCTGTGGGGAAAAGAAGAATCTCATCTCCGTCACCAACACAGTCCAAGTTTAACACGATCTGATTTTTTGTTTCCTTCTTATGATTACCCTGATAGGAAGCAGAACCCCACAGACCGGCTTCTTCCAAGTCAAACAGGATGAATGCCACATTTTCCCGATCCTCAGCAGGCAAGGCAGCCATTGTCTGCAAAACCGTCACCACACCGGAAGTGTTGTCGTTGGCATTATGACGATTGGCAGGGCCAAGGAACATAAAAAGGATATCCACCCAAAGTGTCAAATACCCGATCCAAAAGGCAAGATCTGCATCATCGGTCAGCAGCATGACACCAAGGGTGACCACAAACAGCGGCAGCAGCATAAACAATGTCATAACCAGCTGATAGCCCATAAATGTCCAGAAACTACAGGGCGTGATCAAATTGGGAAAAGGCAGCCGGGCACAGGTGTCATAGTGGGCTGTGATCAGGTATTTTGCAGTTTTCGGATCGCCAAAGATCACATTTTGACTACCAAAGCTTCCCTTTTCGACTTTGCCTTCATAGCCAAGGGACTGGGCATATTGCAGCACATCTTCCCGAAATGCCTGCTTTTGCTTCTTGCTTTTTCGTACCGGGTAGGCGGTCAATACATCCATTGGATTTTGGATCATTTTCTCTCTCTCCTTTTTTGCAATGTATGCAAAAACGCCCCCTGTCCTTTCGGACAGAGGGCGTAAAAATACGCGGT
>CAZJCA010000052.1:0-11779 GCA_964544505.1 uncultured Oscillospiraceae bacterium | reverse complement strand
AGCCGTTGAGGGTGTGGACAAAGTCGATCTTGCCATCTTCCCGGCGGTAGCGGATATTACCACGGCGAGCCTGATAGTCACGGGCGTTGGACACGGAAGAAACTTCCTTATAGCCGTTCATGGAGGGGATCAGGATCTCGATGTCATAGGTGCGAGCCATGGAAGCGGAGCAGTCACCGGCAGCCAGCTTGACGGTGCGGAAGTGGAGACCCAGACCGGCAACCAGATTTTCAGCCTTCTTCACCAGCTCTTCAAAAGCCTCGTCGGACTTGTCGGGGGTGGTGAACTGGAACATTTCCACCTTGTTGAACTGGTGACCACGAACCATGCCACGCTCGTCGGCACGATGAGAACCTGCCTCACGACGGAAGCAGGGGGTGTAGGCGAACATCTTTCGGGGCAGATCGGCCTCGGTCAGGATCTCGTCACGGTAGACGCTGCACAGGGCAGCTTCTGCGGTGGGCAGCATATAGAAAGTGCCGTTCTCTGTGGGATGATTGGAGATCTTAAACACTTCGTCGGCAAACTTGGGGAACTGACCGGCGGTCAGGCCGCACTGGTACTCCAGCATGTGAGGGGGCAGGATAAATTCGTATCCGTCGGCGATGTGGGTGTCGATGAAATAGTTCAGCAGTGCCCACTCCAGACGAGCGCCCATGCCGGTGTACATCCAGTTGCCGGAGCCAGCCAGCTTCACGCCACGGTCATAGTCGATCAGACCCAGGCCTTCGCACAGGTCTACATGGTGCTTGGGCTCAAAGTCAAAGCTGTGCTTTTCGCCAATGTAGCGCAGAGGCTCGTTGTTTTCCTTGCCGCCGGGCAGCAGATCAGAGTCCGGCAGGTTGGGCAGGCTCAGCATGGCGGTGTAGAGCTGCTCATCCAGCTCCTTCAGCTGCTTCTTTTCGTCAGCGATGGCCTCGTCGATCTTGACGGAGGCTTCCATATTGGCGTTGATCTGAGCATCGATGGCGGAGGTGTCTTCTCCACGCTTTTCAGCGCCCTTCTTCTGACTGAAGAGCTTGCCGTTTTCCTTGGACAGCTTGTTCTTTTCCGCAGTCTGGGTCTCGGTAGCGGTCTTCAGTGCACGAACCTGCACATCCAGTTCCAGAATGCGGTCGATGGTGGCGTCGCAGTCCACCTCTTTTGCCCGAAGGCCGGCTTTCACGGCATCGGGATTTTCCTTGATTTTACGAATGTCTAACATGATTCTACCTCAGTTTTGTTTGGAATTTCGGAGAGAATGTCCTCTCTGTGACAGCGCCCCGAAGGGCGTACATCATTATAATGGGTATGATTACACGATGCCGGATTCATCGGGCATGACGATGGCAGCCACGATATAGGCGATCAGGCCTGTACCGACGCTGATGACGGTCAGCACGGCTGCGCCCAGACGGACGATGGTGGGGTCAATGTTAAAGTATTTGGCGATACCGCCGCAAACACCGCACAGTTTTTTATCGGTGCTGCTCTTATACAGCTTCTTTTCCATGATATTTCTCCTTATCGATTATACAGTTTCGGGCTCGTTGGACATGACCAGAGCGCAGATGATATAAGCCAGCAGACCGCCGCCAACACACAGGGACAGCAGGACGAAAGCCAGACGGATAATGGTGGGGTCAATGTTAAAATATTTGGCAATGCCGGAACAAACGCCGCAGATCTTCTTGTTCTTCTGATCCTTATACAGTTTCTTTTCCATAGATAATATCTCCTTATTTCTTTAATGTCATCAGTGCAGAGAGCAGATTTTCCAAGTCCTCTGCGCCGTAGAATTCCAATTCAAATTTGCCCTTGCGCTTGCCGTTGATGATCTTCACACCACGACCCAGCTGCTTGCTCAGGGACTTTTCGCATTCGCCGATATAGTCCACTTTCAGGGGGATAAAGGGCAGTTCCCCTTTTTCACGGGTCATATTCTTGCACAAAAGCTCCGCCTGACGGACGGAAAGTCCAAGGGCAATGATCTTCTGGGCAGCCTGCTGTTGCTGCTTTTCTGATTTCAAAGTCAGCACGGCTCGGGCGTGTCCGGCAGACAGCTCGCCGCTTCTGACCTTGTCCAGAACCTGGGGACACAGATTCAAAAGCCGCAGAGAATTGGTGACGGCAGGACGGGATTTGCCCACCCGACCGGCAGCCTCTTCCTGAGTCAGGCCGTACTCATCCATCAGGGTCTGATAGCCCAGAGCTTCTTCCACCGGGTTCAGATCCTGCCGCTGCAGGTTTTCGATCAGCGCCAGCTCCATAGCCTTTTTGTCGTCCGCCTCTACGATGACCACAGGCACTTCGGCCAGATTTGCCATCCGGGAGGCTCTCCAGCGGCGTTCACCGGCGATGATTTGGTAGTAGCCGTTGCCGGTTTCCCGGACGGTCAGGGGCTGGATCACACCATGCAGGGCGATGGACTCGGACAGGGCTTGCAGCTCTTCTTCATCAAAATCTCGACGGGGCTGATTGGGGTTGGGCTCTACCTTGTGGATTGGCAGCAGCTGATAGGGGCTATCGTTGGTATTTTCGTCAAAGTCGCCGAGCAGAGCGCTTAATCCTCTGCCCAGTCCTTTATTAGACATCTTCTTCACCGATCCTTTCCTGGTTACAGTTTTTCCTTGATCTCTTTTGCCATGTCCCGGTAAGCGATGGATCCCTTGCTGGATTTATCGTAGGCGGTCACCGGCAGGCCATGGCTGGGTGCCTCAGAAAGTCGGATATTTCTGGGGATCACCGTGGCAAACACCTTTCCGGGGAAATGACGGCGAACTTCCTGAGCAACCTGGGTGGAGAAATTGGTTCTTCCATCAAACATGGTCAATGCCACTGCAAAGATGTCCAGCTTGGGATTGATCCGTTTTTTCACCATGCGCAGGGTGCTCATCAGATCAGACAGGCCTTCCAGTGCATAGTATTCGCACTGCACGGGCACCAGAATGCTGTCTGCAGCTGCCAGGGAGTTGAGGGTCAGCATTTCCAGTGACGGCGGACAGTCGATCATGATCAGATCGTAGTTGTCTTTTACCGGTTTTAGTACATTTTCCAGCTGATGTTCCCGTCCCTCGGTGTACAGCAGCTCCACAGCTGCGCCGGCCAGATTGGCCGATGAGGGCAATACATCACCATATTTTGTGGAAACGATGGCATCCTGCACCGGAACATTATTAATGAGCACATCATAAATATTGTGCTTGGCCTTCTTTTTATCAATGCCAAAGCCGGATGTGGCGTTGGCCTGGGGGTCAAAGTCACACAGCAGCACTTTCAAACCCAGTTCTGTCAGTGCTGCGGTCAGATTGACGGCAGTGGTGGTTTTGCCAACGCCGCCTTTTTGGTTGACGACGGCAATGGTTTTTCCCATAATCCGCCTCCTTTTCTATGTTTATAGTGGAAATGTTTCACGTGAAACATTACGGTGCAAAAAAGTCTAAAAATGTTTCATGTGAAACATTATGTCATTTCAGATAGGACTGAATGGTATCCCGGATCTCAGGCAGGCCCAACCACTCATTGAACCAAGCAGGGGTGATGTGCAGCATGACGCAGAGAGAAAAAATCAATGCGGCAAGCAGCAATATATTGAGCACTACCAGCCAGAAGATCAAGTATTTCAATCGGAAGATCTTATCTTCCCATTTGCTGGCAGCCAGACGGAAGCTGGCACGCTTGGTGGTAGTACGATTTTCACGGTTGGGCAGCTGGATGGGGGTGCCGGGTTTTACAGGATGCCGTTCCATATCTTTCAGGCATTCATTGCAGAAGACCTGGTTTTCCTCGGTTTCTTTGCTACATCGGATGCAATTCATGGTTTCACCTCCTAATCCATCCTATTATACACCATTTTCCTGCTTTCGTAAAGAGGAAAATAAAATTATCTGTTTATTACATATTTTAGAACGCCTATTGACAATCAAATAACCATGTGATATAATTCTATTATCTTAAATAAGGAGGCGAATAAAATGAAATGGACCATTCCCGGCACCATGCTCTCCATTGAGAGGGAGGATGCCAAATATATCGAGCAGCAGTTTTCTTCCATGTTTCTGGGAGGAGGGATCGTGCTGAGCCAAGTCTCTGCCATCACCGGTCTGGATGCCTACACCGTTCAAAACTGGGTGAAACGGGAGTTTTTGCCACCACCGGAGCATAAGCGGTACAATATGAATCAGCTTTGCCGGATCACCACCATCAATATGCTCAAAAGTGCATTGCCCATGGAAAAAATCATCGGGCTGATCAGCTATGTCAATGGTGAGCTGGACGACACATCCGACGACATCATCGACGATGCCAAGCTTTACTTCCTGTTTGTCCGTTTGGCAGCCCGGGCGGCAGATGGAAATACCCACGAGCGGTGGAAGAAAATCATTCAGTTGGAACTGGCAGATTATAAAGAGCCTGTGGCCGGTGCACGCGATCGAGTGGAAAAGGTGCTTCAGATCATGCTGATCGCCTGGTCTGCGGCAAAGTTGCAAAAGCAGGCAGAAGAAATGCTTGCTACATTATAATAAGGAGTTGTTTTTATGGAACAAGACGGAACTTATCAATGGGTGCCCAACAATGGAACGCAAGCTCCAAAGGCGCCGAAACAACCGGTAAATCCCAAGAAAATCAGTCGGATGATCCTGCTGGGTGTCCTTCTGGCGGTGGTTTTGGTAGGTGCGTTGACCTGCTTTTACACCGTAGATGATAAGCAGCAGGGCGTGGTGACCACCTTCGGTAAAGTCACAGATACGGTGGATCCCGGCCTGCATTTTAAGATGCCCTTCGGCATTCAGCAGGTTTACAAGGTGGATGTGAATGTCTACCAGAAGATCGAGCTGGGCTATGTGAAGGGAAATCAGGGAGCGGATGTCTATAATCAGGACGAAAGCTCCATGATCACCGGCGACTATAACATTGTCAATGTGGATTTCTTCGTGGAATACCGGATCTCCGACCCGGTGCAGTACCTGTTCTCCTCCAATGAGCCGGAACTGATCCTGAAAAATCTGATCCAGAGCCAGGTTCGTAATGTGGTCGGTTCTGCCACTGTGGATGCGGTGCTGACCGACGGTAAGGAAAATATCCAGATGCAGGTCAAGGATCTGGTTGCCCAGATCCTCAGCGAGTATGATATTGGTTTGACTCTGGTGGAAGTCCGTATTCAGGATGCCGAACCGCCGACGACAGATGTTATCGAGGCATTTAAGGCGGTGGAGACTGCTAAGCAGCAGGCAGAAGCGGTGGTCAATAATGCCATGGCTTATCAAAATGCACAGCTGCCCAATGCCAAGGCCGAGGCAGATAAACTCCTGCAAAATGCGGAGTATTTGAAACAGAAGCGTATCAACGAGGCTGTGGAAGCGGTTGCAATGTTCCAGGCCATGTATGAAGAATATAAGCTCAATCCCGATATTACCCTTTCCCGGATGTATTACGAGGCCATCTCTCAGATTTTACCCGGCGTAAAGGTGTTCATCAACACCGGCAGCGGCGACAATGTGAATATGCTGCTGCCCTTGGATGAGTTGATGGGAGGTAAATAACCATGAAAAAAGGAATTATTTTTGGTGTCATTGCCCTGATCCTTGTCATCGGTGTGGCAAGCAGTGTCTATACCGTTCGGGAAGACCAGTACGCCTGTACTTTCCGATTCTCCGAGATCGTCAACACCACCGACGCCCCCGGCCTTCACTTTAAAGTGCCCTTTGTGGATTCGGTGAAATATTTCTCCAAGGCCACCCAGCTTTATGACATTCCCCCTTCTGATGTGACTACATTGGATAAGCAGAATATGACCGTTGACTGCTATATTCTCTGGTCTATTTCCGATGCGCAGAAGTTCTACCGTACCCTGGGATCCACTTCTGTTGCCGAGGATCGGTTGGATGCCATTACTTACAGTGCCCTGAAAAATGCCATGGGTACCCTGAAGCAATCCGACATTATCAATGAAAATCCCGGCGGCGAACGAAATGAGATCTACGAGGGGATTACGGCTACCGTCGATGCTTTTGCAGCATCCTACGGCATTAAGGTGGAGGATGTGAAGATCAAGCGTTTTGACCTGCCGGACTCCAACCTGAACGCAGTTTATACCCGTATGATCTCCGAGCGGAACCAGATGGCAGAAAAGTACACCGCAGACGGCAACTACGAGGCTTCCATTATTCGCAACAATGTGGATAAAGAGGTCAATATCCTGATTTCCAATGCCAAAGCACAGGCTGCTCAATTGGAAGCGGAAGGCGAAGCCCAGTATATGCAGATGCTGGCTGCTGCTTATGATAGCCCGGATAAACAGCAGTTCTACGAGTTTATTCTGGCACTGGATGCGCTGAAAGCCAGCCTTACCGGCGACAACAAGACCATCATTCTGGATCAGAACTCGGATCTGGCGAAGATTTTGATGGGCGTAGGAAATTCATAACATATTGGAAAACCACCTCCCTTTCGGGGAGGTGGTTTTTGCATAAAATGTTTCACGTGAAACATGGATAAAAAGCAGCTCTACAAAAGTAGAGCCGCTCATATTTATTTCCACAGACCGTCGGGATAAAGTCCTTCTTCGGTCATCTTTGCCAGAGCATTGACCACCAGGGGCTTATCAGCAGCATAAGTTACGCCATACCATCTGTCAGCAGAGGACAGCACCTTGACTTTTGCCTTGCCTTCCGCCATCAATTCGCTGACCATAATGGGCAGGAAAAACTCTGCTTTTTCCGGATTCTTGGGCAGTTCCTGAGAGACAAACTTTACAAAGCCCTGCTCCAATGCCGTCAGGATGCTGGGCGTGAAGCCGAACATATTCATGCTGACCAGTGTGTCCAGATCCACATCTTCCCACTGACCGTCCTCTACCGGGAAACGGGCGTGGTCGCCGCAAGCTTCAATACCGATGCACTCTCTCAGACGATCCAGGTAACCTTCACCGTCCAAATGGCAGATGCCCCGAGCGACACCGCCGTTGTCACTGAGGGTGTTGCGCAGATAGTAACCCACCATGCAGTAGTCGAAATAGGTACCGTCATTGGCATTACACAGCGTATCAAAAATGGTCTGGAAAGCAGAGCGACCGTAGTAATCGTCGGCGTTGATAACGGCAAAAGGTGCATTACCAATTTCTTCTTTTGCGCAGAGGATCGCATGGCCTGTGCCAAAGGGCTTTACACGATTTTCGGGAACAGTATACCCTTCGGGCAGCTTGTGCAGCTCCTGATAGGCATAACGGATCTCCAGGGGACAGGCTTCCAGCCGCTTGCCAACGGTTGACATAAAATCATCTCGGATGGCTTCTTTAATAATGATCACGGCCTTTTTAAATCCAGCCCGATAAGCATCAAACAGAGAATAGTCCAGGATGGACTCTCCCTGGCTGCCCACGGGATCGATCTGCTTCAGTCCGCCATATCGGCTACCCATGCCGGCAGCCATAACGACAAGAACGGGATTATTCATTTTCATTGTTTCCTTTCTTTAATATAATGATTTGTTGAACGCCGCTGTAAATCAAAACCAATGACAGCAGCAGCGCAGGGATCCATTTTAATATGTTTTCACCGCTGCATGCCAGCAGGATAAAACTGACGACGGCTGCTGTGCCCAGCAGTACCTGTAAGCCCCAGCAGAAAAATGTGATTTTTCTTTTCATGGCAGTTTCTCCAGACAAATATCCTGTTTTTTCAGCTTTTCCCAGGAGAATGTATGGCATAATTCCGCTGCGGAAATGGGAATGTTTTCATCCAGAAGGCCACAGGAAAAGGCCAGATTTCCCAAAATCTGTTCCGGACGGTAGTGCAGCTTCAGCTGTCCCAGATCCAGATCCTTATCCCGTTTGGAGAGCCGCCTCCCATCAGAGGCCACCAGCAGAGGAACATGACCGTATTGGGGGATGGAAAATCCGAACAGTTGTTGCAAATACATCTGCCGGGGAGCAGAGCTGAGCAGATCTACCCCACGCACCACTTCCGTGACACCGGCTTCTCCATCGTCCACGGTGACAGCCAGCTGGTAGACATAACACCCGTCTGCCCGTCTTACCACAAAGTCGCCGCAGTCGGTGACCAGGTTTTCTTCCTGAGGGCCTTGCAGCAGGTCTGCAAAACGCCAAATCTTGTCGGGCACTTCTACTCGCCAGGAAGGATCTCGTCCAAATGCGGCCTGCTGAGCCTTTGACAGATGCCGACAGGTGCCGGGGTAGACATAGGTGCCGTCAGACCGGTGGGGGGCATTGACACTGTGCAGCTGGCTGCGGGTGCAGTAGCAGGGGTAGAGCAGGTGCTCGTCCCGTAATTTTTCAAAATAGCGGTCATAGACGGCGCTGCGTTGGCTTTGAGGTGCGGTTTCTTCATCCCAGCGTAGCCCCAGCCAGCGCAGATCCTGCCGCAGAATTTCGGCATATTCGGCGCTGGTGCGCTGCGTGTCCAGATCTTCCATCCGTAAAATGATGGTGCCGCCACGGCTTTTTACCGACAGCCAGGCAATCAAAAATGCAAACACATTTCCCAGGTGCATCCGTCCGGAGGGGGTAGGCGCAAAGCGGCCCACCGGTGCCGTAGACATGGCCATCACCTTCTTTCCTGTTTCCTATATTCTAGCCCAGAAAGTGGATTTTGTAAAGGATAATAAAATCGCCCCGAAACCGGGGCGATTTATGAAACAGGTCACATTGCCCCATACTGCTTTGCAGAGCCCTTGTGGCTGATTTTTGCCAGATGTCCCATGCCCATAGCCAGCAACAACATGATAAAGGCAGCTGCTGTAAAGCCCAGCACATATACGATCAGGCACACCGGGAAGGGCAGCACATTCTGCACCAGAGAATATACCGGCAGAGAAGGCTGGCAGTGGGGGCTGATGTAGAACATATTGAAGGTGTGCTCTTCCAGAATGCCGGTAAAATAGGCGATCTCGTTCATAATTGCAGCAATGCCCACGCAGCACAAAAAGACAGGCAGGGCTTTGAGAATGGTCTGTTTTTCCGGCTTCACATGGCGGCTTGCCAGCAGCAGCGCAGCAATGGGGGGCATAGAGCCGTGGCAGATCATGGTCTGGATATTGATGCCCACGGTGGAGATAAATACATCACCGGGGTAGAACATGACACAGACGCCGGCGAACAGGGCGTAGGTTGCAAGATAGGCACAGAGGCAATCGTGAAATTTTCCTTTTTTGGTCAGCCCGGCTAACAGTCCTACATACATGGGGGTGGAACAGAACTGGAAGGGGAAGGCATACCAATGGTAATAAAAATCCCGGTCTCCGCTGCCAAAGGTGAAGTTGATCTGCTTATACACTTCCAGCAGAATTACCACCAGTGCGGTGTAAAGAACGATCCGACGAACCGTCTTTTCGCTGGCTTTTTTGCCATAGACAGCAGCCAGCACCGTCCATGCGCCGACGATCAGAAGACACAGAATATGAAACCAACCGTAAGCGGCAGGCTGTTCCATTTTGGTATCCAGAAATTGTAAAATTGGCTGAAAGAATTCCATCTATGATCCATCTCCTCCATTGCAAATTATACCAAAAGATGGAGATGTTGTCGATGAATCTTAAGAAAACTTAAGGTTTAAAAAACCGTCACCTCCGAAAAGGTGACGGTGAAGCTTAAGCTGCTTTTTTAAACAGGGTTTCAAAAGAAGCGTAGGCGGTTTCCACATAGGGGGTGGGATTGCAGTCATTTTTGTTGCTGAGGGTGCCGCCGCCGGTGATGTTGCCGAAGATCTGACCCCAACCACCGTAGTAGTTCAGGTATTCCTGGAAGTCGTTATAGTGGTTGGCAGTGTAGAACACATACACTTCGTCCTGGGAGTATTTACCGTCGCCGTTGAGATCGCACCGGGTGTAGACGATTCGGGCAGCGCCTCGGGTGATCTTCTTGCCATCGTTGTAAGGAGCGACAGCATAGCCGTTGCCGGTATCCGTGCCGGTGGTGCCGATGTCCATTTCGTAATACTGCAAGCTGCCGCCGCAGCCGGTGATGTTGGGCAGTTCCGGCTCGTAGGGGTATTTACGGGTGTTGCCGCTGAACTTGGAGTAATTACCCCGCAGATAGATGCCCCAGGGGCTGATGCCTACATTGGTCAGCTTCTGACTGGTGTAGTTGGCAGGGAAACTGTTGGAACTGCCGCCAAAGGCGTACATATAGGCTGCCACTTCTTCTAAGGTGATGTAAGCGCCGCCTTTAAAAATGTGCAGGATGACATTGCCCTGACTGTCTACCACCACATAGGTGTTGCCGTCATCCAGATAGTAGCTGTCGGTGTTGCGGATGTAGGAAGTGCCCTCCATGGGCTGGTTTTCTGCCACGGTGGCATACTGTCCCGGTACTTCCAGAGAGCCAGACATGAGATAATGCTGGCTGCGGTACTGGGCATCTTCATAGCAGCAGGCGGTGGTGTAGTTGGCGTAGAAGGCCTCGGTGTCCACATCGGTATAGGGGTCCGTGTCGTGACCGCCGCAGCTGGGAATGATGGGCTGAGAAGGGGGCACCGTGCCGGTGGTGGGAGCAGTGGTAGAGGATGTACTGGAAGCGGTGGGCTCCAGGGGGGTAAGGGAAGAGCTGACATCGGAGCTGGCGGAATGGACCGTACAGCCGGTCAGTACCAGCACCACCAGAATAAGAGCAAGTAAGCGTTTCATATATATGTTCCTTTATGTAAGAGTGGGGAGATTTCCAAAAATTCGGGCGTGTCGCATTTACGACACGCCCGGAAAAATTACTGGTTTTCCATTTCCTTCAGGGCATCCTTGCGGCTGAAGTTTGCACGGCCCTTCTCGTCGAAGCCCATGAACTTCACCCAAGTCATATCGCCCAGGTTCAGCACATCTTCCACCTTTTCAACGCGGCGGTTCTCCAGCTTGGAGATGTGCACCATGCCGTCGTGGCCGGGCGCAATTTCAACAAATGCACCGATGGGCAGGATGCGGACAACCTTACCGTAGTACAGCTTGCCAACTTCGGGAACGAAGCAGATATCGTCCACCATCTTCTTGGCGGCGTAAGCAGCGGCGGAGTCCACAGCGGAGATGAACACGCTGCCGTCGTCCTCAATGTCCACCTTAGCACCGGTATCAGCGCAGATCTTCTGGATGGTCTTGCCGCCGGAACCGATGACTTCACGGATCTTGTCCACAGGGATCTTCATAGAGATCATCTTGGGAGCGTACTCGCTGACCTCGGCACGAGGCTCGCTGATGCAGGGCAGCATCACCTGATCCAGGATCTCCAGACGAGCCTTGCGGCAACGCTCCAGAGCGTCGGCAATGATCTCCATGGTCAGGCCCTTGTTCTTCAGGTCCATCTGGATGGCGGTGATACCTTCGGTGGTACCGGCAACCTTAAAGTCCATTTCACCGTGGAAATCTTCCACGCCCTGAATGTCGGTGAAGGTTCTCCATGCACCGGTCTCCTGATCGGAGATCAGGCCGCAGGAAATACCGGCAACGGGACGCTTGATGGGCACGCCGGCGTCCATCAGAGCCAGGGTAGAGCCACAGATAGAGCCCTGAGAGGTAGAACCGTTGGAGGACAGAACTTCGGAAACCACACGGATGGCGTAGGGGAACTCCTCCACGGAGGGGATCACAGGCAGCAGAGCCTTTTCAGCCAGAGCACCGTGACCGATCTCACGACGGGAGGTAGAGCGGGCAGCACGAGCTTCGCCGGTGGAGAAGGAGGGGAAGTTGTAGTGGTGGATATAGCGCTTGGTATCCTCGGGGTAGATGGTGTCCAGCTTCTGAGCAGCGGACAGGGTGTTCAGGGTGCAGATGGACAGCACCTGGGTCTGACCCCGGGAGA
>CAZJCA010000051.1:0-11968 GCA_964544505.1 uncultured Oscillospiraceae bacterium | reverse complement strand
AAGGCATCATGGCATTGATTCCCTCTGCCTTGCCACGGTTGGTTTCGTCCGTGGAGTCTGTCAGCCAGGCGTTGAAGCAGGCATCGTTGGCAGAAGATCCGAAGAAGGTCATCACGCAGTCCATGATGATGACCAGCGACACACCTACCGCTGCCGCCGAAGCTGCTGCCGGGAAAAGGGCGCTGATCACATCCAGCCGAATCAGGGAAAAGCTCCAAATGGAGATACCCCACACAATATAGCCGCCGCAGATAAACAGTTTTCGTTTACCCAGCTTGTCGGACAGGGCACCGATCAACAATGTAGTCACCGTAGCCGCCACAGCGGATGCTGCCACCATGGTAGAAATAGCCTCTGCGCTGGCGTTGAACATCTTGTAGATAAACACATTGAAGTACATATTCTCCACCACCCAGGCCACCTGACCTACCAGGGAGAAAATCACCAAGGCCATATAAAAGCGGAAAGAATTTTTCTTTTTCATAAGCTTTCCTTTCTCAGCCACGGAATAGCTGACAAGAGACGATTTTACCGCCTTCTAGCTGAATAAGCCCAGCGCTGCCGCCGCCATAGCCGCAGGAACCGGGGTTCAACACCCACAGTCCATCTTCTTCCTGATGGCAATAGGCTTCATGGGTGTGTCCAAACAGAACGGCCTGGGCTTTCATGGCCCGGGCATCTGCCAGCAGTGGAGATAATGTCATTTTCACATGATGGAGGTGACCATGGGTCAACATAAACCGAACCCCTCCAATGATCTCCAACTTTGTTTCCGGCTCTCGACACCATCCCCTTCCCCAGTCACAATTGCCGGGAACAGCATAAAATGGGATGGTGGGATACGCTTCTGCCAGGGTTTCACCGTCGCTGAAATAGTCCCCCAAGTGGATAATGGCATCGGGGCTATGGACTTCTACACACTGGCGCATAAAGCGCAGGGACGCATGGGAATCCGATAAAACGAGTATTTTCATGGTTCACCGCCTGTTCTAGGGTAGCATATAGTAATGATGTGAATATTATAGCAGGCATTTTGACAGGAGGCAAGATTATGGAGAAAAATAATGAATTTTCCATGGAAGAAATCAAAAAACTAGCCAAAAGCGATGCTGGTCGTCGATTGATGGCGATGCTGCAAGGCACAGATACCGCCGGAGCCGTGCGGCAAAGTGCCCAGTCCGGCAATATGGAGCGTGCTCAGGAAGCACTATCCGCTTTCCTTTCCGATCCCAAAGCCCAGGAACTCCTGCGCCAATTGGAGGAGGAAAACCATGGATGATATGGAAGAAAAGCTGGGCAATATCTTAAATAACCCCCAAATGATGCAGCAGATCATGTCCATGGCCCAAGCCATGGGTGGCCCCAAAAGAGAAGACCCGCCACCACCGCCACCCCGGGAAAATTCGCCACCACCCCGACAGGAAAATCCATTTTCCAACATCGACATAGCCACCATTCAAAAGATTTCCGGCCTTGCCCAGAACAGTAACATCGACAAACGGGAGCGTGCTCTATTGCAGGCATTGGGCGCTTACTTAAGCAAAGACCGGGTTATCAAACTGGAGAAAGCCATGCGTGCAGCTAAAATTGCCAAAATTGCTTCCTCAACCTTGGCGCAGCGAGGAAGTCCATCCTCCACAGGCAGGTGATCCTATGTACAATCGCTATATTCCACAGCCCGACGGCTCTTATCAGCGCAGCCATGTGCCGGACAAACGACCGCCCCAGCCCCCACGCCGTCCGTCGCCACCTCCCCCACTGCCACCCAGGCCGGAACCGCCACCACCGCCACCTCATCATGATCCCCCACCCAGACCGCCGGAGCACGGTAGCGTTTCCGGTTTTCTAAGAAATCTTCTTCCGGCGGATTTTGATACCGGGGATCTGATCGTGGTGCTGCTTCTGCTGCTGTTGGCAGGCGACTGTGAAGAAGATCGTTCCACTGCCATGCTGACACTGGTGCTGTACCTATTCATGTAAATTTGCCCCCTTGTTTTCTCTGTAAAAAAATGGTAGAATTGAGAAAATAAGGGGGGTTATTTTTTGGTTTTAACGAAAGAAAAACGCCGCATCTGGGCGGCGATCATCCTCTGTCTGACTGTTGTTCTGATCTTGGGGATCTTCCTTTTCCAGTTTCATCGCCAACCTACCCACCAAATCGAGAAATCGGAGATAGCCTTGCGGCAGTCATTTGTGGAAGAAGCCGAAAAATGGCTGGGCTGTAAGGAAGAAGATGGAACCCATAAGCCCATTATCGATCTTTATAACAGCCACACGCCTCTGGCACAGGGTTATACCGTCAAATATGAAGATTCCTGGTGCGCAACCTTTGTCAGTGCTGTGGCTATTAAATGCAACTTGACCGACATTATTCCCACAGAATGCGGTTGCCAACGGCAAATCGAGCTATTCAAAGACTTAAATCGCTGGCAGGAAGATGATAACTACCTCCCCACCCCCGGTGATATCATCTATTATTCCACCGGTGGTTCAAAGCAAAGCGGCGATAACGAAGGTTGGTCTGACCATGTGGGGATCGTGGTGTCCGTGGAAGGCAAAACCATCACAGTTATCGAAGGCAACTATGACAATCAGGTAAAATACCGTACCATCAAAGTTGGACATAAGCTCATTAGAGGCTATGGCCTGCCGGATTTTGCATCAAAAGTATAAAAAAGCTGTCCATGTTTCTCATGGACAGCTTTTCCTTATCGGGCAACAAAACCCACTTTTTTATAAACTTTGCGCAGGGTTTTTTCAGCCACATAGGATGCTTTTTCAGCACCGGCCTTATAGACCCCTTCCAAATAGGCCTTGTCCTTCATCAGGCGGCTGGCTTCCTCCCGAATGGGACGCAGGGTCTCCACCACCGCTTCACCCACCGCAGGCTTAAACACGCCATAGCCGCAACCGGCAAATTCCCTTTCAATTTCCTCAAAGGTCTTGCCGGTGACAGCAGAATAAATGGTCATCAGGTTTGCCACGCCGGGCTTGTTTTCCTTATCGTAGCGAACGCAGTTTTCTGTGTCGGAGTCGGTGATGGCACGCTTGAACTGCTTCATAATAAATGCAGGATCGTCCATCAGCAGCACCCGTCCCGTATCCTCATTTTCGGACTTGGACATTTTGGCGGTGGGGTTAGTCAGGCTCATGATCCGAGCGCCAACCTTCGGCACGAAAGGTTCGGGGATCTTGAATACATCGCCGTAAATGCCATTAAAGCGGCGAGCAATGGTGTGGGTCAGCTCCACATGCTGCTTCTGATCTTCACCCACCGGCACCAGATCCGGCTGGTACAGCAGAATATCTGCCGCCATCAGGGCAGGATAGGTAAAGAGGCCGCCATTGATATTGTCGGCATTCTTAGCAGACTTATCCTTAAACTGGGTCATGCGGCTCAGCTCTCCGAACATGGCATAGCAGTCCAGCACCCAGCCCAGCTCCGCATGCTGATGGACATGGCTCTGGATAAACAGGGTATTCTTTTCCGGGTCAAGGCCGCAGGCAATGTACTGCGCCAGCTGCTCCAAGGTACGGCGGCGCAGGTCAGCAGGGTTTTGCCGGACAGTAATGGCGTGCATATCTGCCATAAAATAAAAACAGTCAAACTGGTCAGCCCGTTCTGCCCAATTCTTCACCGCACCCAGATAAGAGCCAAGGGTCAGGTCGCCGGAGGGCTTGATGCCGGAGAGCATTCGCTTTTTGGGCTGCTCCATAATCATTTCACTCATAGTAACGCTTCCTTTAAATGTGTTTTCTACATTTTAGCATAATAATAACCAATACGCAAGGGATTTTTCCAGCGGAAGGAATTGATTTATGGGAGGAATTATGTTATACTGCTTATAAGATTTTTTGATAAACGAGGTAGAAACAATGGACTATCAAGCATTAGCTGAATTGCTGTTTCCCAATGTGACCGAAACCCCAGATCAGGTGGAAGCTCGCTTCCCGGCGCGTGACCTGCCGGAAGGGGCTGTGGTATCCCGTATGGCTCCCTCTCCCACCGGTTTTGTCCACCTGGGTAATCTGGTGCAGGGCACCATTTCCGAGCGCATGAGCCACCAGAGCGGCGGCGTGCTGTTCCTGCGTGTGGAAGACACCGATGCCAAGCGCGAGGTGCCCGGTGCAGTGGAAGTGCTCATTAACACCCTGAAGCACTACGACATTTGCTTCGACGAAGGTGCCACCATCGACGGTGACAACGGCAACTACGGCCCTTACCGTCAGCGCCAGAGAGCGGCTATTTACCATGTGTTTGCCAAGAAGTTGGTGGAAGAAGGCAAGGCCTATCCCTGCTTCTGCACCGAGGAAGAGCTGGCTGCCATGCACGAAAAGCAGGAAGCCACCAAAGACAATTTCGGCTACTGGGGCGAATACGCCATCTGGCGTGACCGCAGCCTGGAGGATATCAAAGCACAGATCGCCGCCGGAAAGGAATGGGTGCTCCGCTTCCGCAGCGAAGGATCTATCGAAAACCAGTTCAAGTTTGATGATCTGGTCAAGGGCAAGCTGACTGTCACCGAAAATAACATCGACCATGTGCTGCTCAAGTCCGACGGCATTCCCACCTATCACTTTGCCCATGCTGTGGACGACCATTTGATGCACACCACCCATGTAGTCCGTGGCGACGAGTGGATGGCAACGCTCCCCTTCCACATTCAACTATTCAAGGCACTAGGCTTCAAACTGCCCAAGTATGTCCACATTGGACCGCTGATGAAAATGGACGGCACCTCCAAGCGCAAGCTTTCCAAGCGGAAAGACCCGGAGCTGGCACTGACCTATTACAAGGCAGAAGGCTTCCCCATCGCCGCCGTTCGGGAATACATCATGACCATCCTCAACTCCAACTTTGAGGACTGGCGCAGAGCCAATCCCGATGCCAACATCGACGAGTTCAAGTTCAGTCCCAAGAAGCTGAATCCTGCCGGCTCTCTGTTCGACTATGCCAAGCTGGTGGATGTTTCCAAGAATGTGATCTCTCGGATGACTGCCGAGGATGTGTACGAACAGCTGACCCAGTGGGCAAAGGAATTTGACTCCGACTTTGGTGCAAAGCTGGCTGAAAACCGGGACTACACCGTTTCCATTCTTGCCATCGGTCGTGGCGGCAAGAAGCCCAGAAAAGATATTGCCGTCTGGACGGAGGCCAAGGCTTACATGGGCTTCTTCTATGACGAGTATCTGGAAAAGCCCATTTTTGACGAGAAGATCCCTGCCGAAACCATCCGCACTGTTCTTGAAAAGTTCATGGCAAACTATGATGTTTCCGACGATGCATCCGTCTGGTTTGAAAAGGTCAAGGCCATCACCGAGAGCATCGGCTTCACCTGCGATATGAAGGCTTATAAGGCTGATCCCACCGCCTTCCCCGGCACTGTTGCCGATGTGTCCAACATCGTGCGCCTGGCGATCACCGGCAAGACCAATTCCCCGGATCTGTACACCGTTATGCAGATTCTGGGCAAGGAGCGCTCCTTCCAGAGAATTGAGAAGGCAATGGCTCAGCTATAACGCTGCAAAACTCCCACCGAATCGGTGGGAGTTTTTATATTCCATTTGATTTTCCATGTATTTTGTGCTAATATCTATTCAACTGGAGGTGATATCTATGGCAGAAACTGCTCAAATTCTGGAATACAAGTGCCCCAACTGCGGTGCCGGTCTTCCCTTTAACGAAGACAGCCAGAAAATGACCTGCCAATACTGCGATACCGAGTTTGATTTGGAGGATGTGCTGTCCTTCAACGATAAGATCGCCGAAGAAGAGAAAGAAACCATCGACTGGGAGGCGGAAACCCAGTCCAGCTGGAGCGAAGAAGAGTCCGGCAATTTGCGGATTTTTAGCTGCTCCTCCTGTGCCGGTGAACTTTTGACCGACGATGTGACCGCCGCCACCTTCTGCCCCTACTGCGGCAATCCCACCATTTTGCCCGGGCGGCTTTCCGGCGGTTTAAAACCGGACGGCGTTATTCCTTTCAAACTGAGCAAAGACGATGCAAAAGAATCTTTCCTGCGGCTGTGCAAAGGCAAGCCCTTACTGCCCAAGTTCTTTGCCCAGGAACAGCAGGTAGAGAAAATCACCGGCATGTATGTTCCCTTCTGGCTGTATAACTGCGGCAGCGATTTCTACGGCAGCTATCGTGCCACCCGGGTGCGACACTGGTCTGACTCCCGATTTAACTACACCAAAACCAGCTACTATCACCTAGTACGCCGGGCCAGTGCCGACTTTGAAGGCATTCCCATGGATGGCAGTAAAAAAATGGACGACAGCCTTATGGAATCCATTGAGCCTTACGACTATTCCCAGATGGTAGACTTTGAAACGGCCTATCTTTCCGGCTTTTTGGCGGATAAATACGATGTGGAAGCCAAAGAAGGTGAAGGCCGAATTCGCCAGCGTGTCTCCACATCCATGGATGAACTGATCTCCCCCTCCTTCATGGGATATAGTTCCGTTATCCCCAAGGTCAAAAAAGTGAATATTCGCCATAGCAAAGCAAAATATGTGCTTCTGCCTATCTGGATGCTGACCACCAGATACAAAGATAAAACTTATACCTTCGCCATGAATGGTCAGACCGGCCGCATGACCGGTGCACTTCCCATCTGTCCCAAACGCTGTTGGGCATGGTTCGGCGGCGTGGCAGCCGGTGTGGCAGCATTGGCACTGGGCATTATGGCCCTGTGCATTTAAGGAGGTAGCAGCATGAAAAAACTCATTGTTACGCTCCTGTGCCTGGCTTGTCTGCTTGGCTTGACCATGACAGCCTTTGCATCCAACGACCTGCCCTCCATCGTCGATGAAGCCAACCTTTTGACCGAAAGCGACGAAGCGGCCCTTTCCCGGAAAGCGGCATCCCTGAAAAAACAGTACAGCCTGGATGTGGTCATTTTAACCGTCAATTCCACCCAGGGTCGCTCTCCCCGGCAGTATGCCGAAAGCTACTATGACAAAAAGGGTTACGCCGACGATGGCATTCTGCTTTTGATTTCCATGGAAGAACGGGACTGGTACATCTGCACCACCGGCAAGGGCAAAGAAATCTTTACGAACTATGGAATTGATCGGCTGAGTGAAGAATTCATCAATCATCTCTCCGACGGAGAGTATTCCCGTGGCTTCAATATCTTCCTGGATGCAATCCCTTCCTACTGTGAGGCCTATGCGCAGGGCGAACCCATCGACGAAAGCATTGGTCTTTCCCATGTGATCATTGCGCTGATCATCGGTGCTGCCATTGGTGGTATCACCATCGCTGTTATGCGCAGCGCCATGAACACAGCCAAGGCAAAGCCCTCCGCAACCGAATATGTAAAAAACGGTACATTCCGTCCCTACGGCAATTTTGATATGTACCTGTATTCCCGGGTCACAAAAACCCCCAGACAAACCAACTCCTCCGGTTCTCATGGCGGTGGCGGCAGCCGAAGCCACGGCGGTGGCGGTGGAAAATTCTAATACATAAAAGGAGATAATTTTATGGGACTGATTAAAGCAGCATTTGGCTCCACCAACGGCATTTTAGCTGACCAGTGGAGAGAGTTTTTCTATTGCGATTCCATGGCCTCCAATGTTCTGGTGTCCAAGGGTCAGAAACGGACTTCCAAGCGCAGCAGCAACAAAAAAGGGGATGAGAATATCATTTCCAACGGTGCTGTTATCGCTGTCAACGAAGGCCAGTGTATGATGATCGTAGAGCAGGGTCAGATTGTGGAATTCGCCGCAGAAGCAGGCGAATTTACATGGGACGCTTCCACCGAGTCCTCCATTTTCTACGGCGGCTTTGGCAAAGGTTTGAAAGGCAGCTGGGAAAACCTGAA
Organism: uncultured Oscillospiraceae bacterium; assembly: GCA_964544505.1. GTDB lineage: Bacteria > Bacillota > Clostridia > Oscillospirales > Oscillospiraceae > Faecousia. The sequence goes on along the minus strand of CAZJCA010000051.1, from coordinate 4,135 downwards.
GCGCCGCTTCACCTTTGGTGCTGACACCGGCAAGGATCAGCGGGTCTACTTCTTCAACACCAAGGAGCTGGTGGGCAACAAATATGGTACTCCCACCCCTGTCCCCTTCCGTGTGGTGGATCAGAATATCGGTCTGGATATGGATATTTCCATCCGCTGCAATGGCGAATACTCCTACCGCATTTCCGATCCCATGCTGTTCTATAAAAATGTCTGCGGCAATGTATCTGCCAACTATACCCGTGAACAGCTGGACAGCCAGCTGAAATCCGAATTTCTCACCGCCTTGCAGCCTGCCTTTGCTAAGATCTCCGCTCAGGGCATCCGCTATTCCGCTCTGCCCGGTCACACCACAGAACTGGCTCAGGCCATGAACGAAGCCCTCAGCGCCAAGTGGAGCGAGCTGCGTGGTATCAGTGTCGTATCTGTGGGTGTCAACGCCGTCAATGCCAACGCCGAGGATGAGGCCATGATCAAGAACCTGCAGCGCACTGCGGTCTACCGCAATGCCAACATGGCAGGTGCTGCCATTGTGGATGCGCAGGCCGAGGCTATGAAGGCCGCCGCCAACAACAAAAACGGTGCGATGATGGGCTTCATGGGCATGGGTATGGCGCAGCAGGCTGGTGGTCTGAACGCCAACGCCCTGTTCCAGATGGGTCAGCAGCAAGCTGCCGCCCCTGCACCCCAGGCCGCTCCTGCCGCCGACAGCTGGAAGTGCAGCTGCGGTGCAGTAAACACCGGAAAGTTCTGCACGGAATGTGGTGCCAGCGCTGGCTGGACCTGCGCCTGCGGCAGTGTCAACCGTGGTAAATTCTGTCCCAACTGCGGCGCAAAGAAACCGGAAAAAGCGCCGCTGTACCGCTGTGATAAGTGCGGCTGGGAGCCGGAAGACCCCAAAAATCCTCCGAAATTCTGCCCGGAATGCGGCGACAGATTTGACGAGAATGATCTGAAATAATGAAAAATCCCGGCAGCATCTCGCTGCCGGGAACATTTTATTCTGTTTTACAAAATGTTCCCCTCACACCAACTGCTGACCGTTAATGCACAGGTGGAACACTAAATTCAGTCGCTGGGCTGCCTGACGGCACATCAGCATCCGCTTTGTAAAGATCTCAAAATACTCCATCACCGGGCTGACTTCCGTATCGACTGTCAAAGACAAAATAATGCTGGTCTTCTCCTCATTCAAGGCCAGATCGCATTCTGTAACGGAATAATTTACCCGATCATGAATGTCCATGCTGAGGTTTTTCTTGTTGCGCACACGGCTGCGGCGCACATCGGATTTGTCTGCTAAAATCAGGGCTGCAGCTACTGCATTCACGGGAACACCGGTGCCTTCATCGTGATTGCCGATGGCTGCCACAATGGTGGCGATCTCTCCTGCCGGGAAGTTCATTCTGTCCAAAATGCGGAAGGCCATTACCGCACCGCTTTGGCTGTGATCCACCCGATTGACCAGATTTCCGATATCATGTAAATATCCCGCAATTTTTGCCAGTTCCACCGTTCGCTGAGGGTATCCCAGTTTTTCCAGCAGATCTGCGGCGGTTTCTGCCACTTTGGTCACATGCGCAAAGCTGTGCTCTGTAAAACCCAACGCTTTCAGCGATTCATCCGCCTGCGTGATGTAAACCCGTACCGCTTCGTCTTTTTTGATCTGTTCATAAGTCATATTCTCACCCCCTTTCCTTTTTCAGTATATCACCACTTTGGGGGATAATCAAGAATAATCCAACAAAAATCGCACCTCGTTTTTCAGTGCAACGAGGTGCGATTTTCTCTTTTTACTTTTTATCTCTCTTGCGGCAGAGGTAAATGTCCAGTTTGTCCTTCATGTTATCAGGCATTTTCCGATCCACCGGGCAACGGGCGGCGTTGGCCATCCGATCGGCGAAAGCAGCAATAAATGCAATATCTTCTGCCATGTGCTGGGCTTTCATCACCGCCATGGTGTCATAGCTATTATGGATGGTCGCCGTATTGCCGGGAGCGATCCGTGCAAAGGAAACAGCCGGAATGCCCTGATCTGCAAAGGGTGTAGAATCGCTGGAATAAACATCCTGATAGGCTTTCATCCCTCTGCCCTGCTCCATGGCAAAATACTGAAGATAACTCACCAGCTTTTCTTCAGAGGTGCAGCAGGCGATCAGCTTACCCATGATGCAGCCCACCATATCCAGATTGATGCACAGCACTACATTTTTCAGTTCTTCCTCGTGGGCAGCGCAGTAAGCTTTTGAACCCAGCAGGCCACGCTCTTCGCTGCCACACCAGATAAAGCGAAGGCTGTAGCGGTGGGGATGATTTACAAAATACTCCGCCAATCCCAAAATACCCACCGAGCCGGACATATTGTCATAAGCGCCCTGGGAAAGAGAGGTCGAGTCATAGTGGGCAGTAAAAACGATGGTCTTATCCACTTCGCCGGGCATATCCAGGATCACATTCCGGGAGTTACCCATATACTCGTCCTGCTCCAGAAGAATTTTAGCAGTTTTTGCATCATTTTCGATGAGCTGAATGGCTGACTTTGCGTTAATGTTGACACCGGGGATCTTCTTACCCTGGCTCACATGGGCACGCAGTTCTCTCTGGTCGATATCAAAATCTACATAATTGGCATTTCCGTCGTATGTAATAAATCCCACAGCGCCGTTTTCTAACAAGTCCTGGTACATCCAGTAGCCCAGATAGCCATCGATCATAACGATCTTACCTTGGCACAGGCTGAGGCTGTAATCATCATTGGAAGTCAGATAATACAGCGGCGCTTCCACATCGCCGTTTCCGGCATTGAGATAGCCCTTGCAGGTGATTTCTTCACCGTCGACGATGAGGCTGGCCTTCTTCATAGTAGCCATCTGGACTTCAAAAGGCTCAATGGCAGCATGTAAGCCCAGTTCTGCACACTTCGCCTGCAAGTATTCGGCGCAGCGCAGTTCCTCCTGGCTGCCGCCCATACGGATGTAGGCAGTTTCCTTGAAAATGTCCATGATTTTCTGATTATCCATCGTTTTCCTCCTTATTTTTATGCTGCGATCAGCCCGAGAGCCATCAACAGACAAGAAATTCCGAATATGGTCACGCCGGATAGCAGTGTGGTCCAGACCACCAATTGGGTCGCCAGTTGCTCGTCATTGTCCATTTGGGACGCCATAATGGCGCTGGCAACTGCCACAGGGGATGCAAACAAAGCGATCAGTGCCGGATAATCACTACTTCCGCAGCAGATCACCCCAAAATAATCCAACAAATAGGCTCCCAAAATACCAATGGCAGGTGCCAGCAGCAACCGGCTGGCGGTTGCCACTATGATTTCCCTGCGCAAACTCTTGACCGCAGAAAATGTGAACTGTCCCCCCAGCACCAGCAGTGCCAGCGGTGTGGTCAACGCTTTCAGCCAGGTAAGTACGGTGTATAGAAACTTTGTATCCCGATCCAGAGAAAACACCACTTTCCCCAAGGCTTCTGTTTGTACCCAGCGAACGACCAATGCCATGATGCCAGCTGACACACCTTGGATCAATGGATTTTTCACAATATCCTGCATAATACGGCGAATATTCACCTTTCCGCCTTCCCTGCGGAACATGGAAAGGGCAATCACCGCCAGAATATTAAAAAGAGGAATGGTCACAGCGGACAAAATCGCCGCCGTCGCTTCTGCCTCTGCGCCGCCCAATGTTGCTGCCAGGGACAGGCCGATGATTGCAAAATTGCTGCGGAAAGTGCATTGCAGTATCACACCACGCCGCTCCTGCACCGAAGTGGTCATCACTGCCAGAAGGATGCCCAAGAGAAAAATCAGCAGTATCGCTCCTGCGCAGTACAGAACAATATCCCAGCGGATATGGAGCAGACTTTCAATGCTATACACATTGACAAAGAGCATAGCAGGCAAGCCAAACCGAAAAACAAGCTTGTTGCCATTTTTCAGAAACTCCGAACCCAGTATCCCCTTTTGGTGCAGCACATAGCCCAGTGCGATCATCAGCACTATGGGTAGCACTGCGTTAAGGGCTGTCATTAAAATCGTGGAAAGCAATTTTCTCTCTCCCAACTTTTGATATATAGTGATTTGTCAAACTAAGTGCAACACTTTTTGAAGTTCAAGATCCCAAAGGTA
>CAZJCA010000050.1:0-12422 GCA_964544505.1 uncultured Oscillospiraceae bacterium | reverse complement strand
TCGAAATCCGCTAGGCGCCGCAAGGCGTGCGGGGGTTCAAATCCCTCCATCTCCGCCAGCAAGAAAACGCCCTGGAAACTTATTCCAGGGCGTTTTTGTTGCTTTTACAGTCGTTTTCCGGCGATATTAAAACATATTCATGTAAAAATATTTTAGTCCCCGAAAAGTTTTTTTCATAGATGAAAAGATTTTTAGGTCAAAATTGGCAACGAATTGGCAACGCCACTTTACTATTTCAATCAACATTCATTACTACTCTTCAACAAAACAACGCCCCATCACGCTTTTCTTATAAAGATATTAACTGCATAGGCGATACTCGGTATATAGAACGGACTGTTTCGACTGTCCGTTCTATTCCATTTTGCGGGGGTTATGCAACTTCATCGGACGCAAGCTTTCCAATATCCCCCAGTCCCTGTCACTTCGATTTTCATTCCACTGTCACCTCCTCTAAAATGGGTATAAAAATACCGCTCTGGAAACCAGAACGGTATTTATGGACATATTATTCTATTCTTTAGCTGTTCCGTCAAAGCCATCAGGGTAATACTTGATGAGCAGCTGTGTATCAAAGTCGTACACCTCTTTCAAGGTTGCATTTGGATGCGCTTCGAGATATGCCAGCATCTCACTTTCATAGCAAACACCCTGCATATTGCTCAGGTCGTAATACATTCCAACCTCTTCATAGTTATTCTTTTCGAACACAGCCTGCTCAAATCTTTCGGTAAGCAGTTTTTCAAATTCTGATTTTTCCCTTTTCATCTGTGCACCTCGCAAAAACTAATATTTTTTCTTGCTTAGTATAACAAGACCGCCATAACCATCAGCAACAACTCTGTATACAACACCGTTTTTATACACCGTTCGTGCTGCCCCCTCGGTGGATGCTTTAGGATATCGGGTGTTAAATTCTCCGCAAAGCATCGTGTATTCCTCCGGCTTCAGCTGAAGGCCTTTATGCTGCCACTGCGGTGATGGTGCATGTTTTGTCCTTCTGCTACTTCCGTTTTATCGCTTATTCTCTTTCTTGCGCACCAGTTCCAAAACATCGCACATCTGCAAACAGATGCCGTTGTAGTTTTCCCGGCGGTGGGGCTTCAGGCACTTGGAGCAATCCTTGATGCCGTCGGGGGTGTAAGTAAAGTTACCTCCGCACTTTTCGCCCAGCGCATACAGGGGGCAGTAGCAAAAAAGGCAACTGAAAGTTGCGGGGTCAGCGCCTTCATGGCAGGGGAAGTATTCACACTCCTTGTGCTGAAAAAAATCATAATGCATCTTTTTTACCTCCGTTTTTCAAACTTCTGTCCAAGGATAAACCCGGGGCGGTTCTTTTGTAAATTCCATATATTTTCCGGTGGTCGGATGGCAAAAAGCCAGCCTGTAAGACCACAATGCAATTTCGCAGGGATCATCCAGGGTACTGTACTTCCGCTCTCCCACCAAAGGCAAATCTCTGGATGCAAACTGCACCCGGATCTGGTGGGTCCGGCCTGTTTCCAGCATGATTTGTACCTTTGTCAACTGTTGGTTGCCAGCCAAAACCCGATAGCGCAGGGCTGCCGGCTGAACGCCTTTCGCCATTTCCGGGACGACCATGGTCATTTTCCGTGCCTTGTCTCGAAAAAGGAGGTCTGTCAGTCTTCCCTCTTTTTCCTTTGGCTGCCCATGGATGACTGCCTGATATTCTTTCTCAAATTGATCGTCCCGAATTTGCCGGGACAGTTCCGATGCCGCCTGTGCAGACCGAGCCAGCACCATCAAACCACTGACCACCCGATCCAACCGATGGACAGTACGCACATCCTCGGCGCCCAGTGCCTGCCGCACCAATTCCGGCATTCCTCCCGGTTCATCGGTGGACAGCACCCGTGGAGGTTTCACGCACACGGCAATGGCTTCATCAGCGTAAACGACTTCGATCATAGCTCCCTCGCCTCCCAGAACTGGCGAAAGGCAGTTGGCAGTGCTGCATTCTGAGCGATCTCCTCCGCCGTAAACCAGCGAAGGCTGTCATTCTTTTTCGCCACTTTCATATAAAACCCACGCATATTCCAAACAATATGGGTGAAGATATGTTTTCTTTCCAACTGTCGCTGCACATCTTTTACAGGCATTCCCCAGTTTTCTACTTGCTCCACCGCAGTGGGTACATCCAAGGTGCCCTCCACATTGGGAAACTGCCACAGTGATGCCAGCAAGCCGCTGTCCGGCCGCTTTTCCAGTGCGTATTCTCCGTCACATTCCAGCACAAAAACCGTGCGGTTTTCCTGTCTTTTTTGCTTTTTAGGAGTTTTTACGGGCAGTCTCTCCGCAGTGCCTGCCTGGTGTGCCCGACAAAAAGTCCGGCAGGGACATTCTTCGCATCTGGGTGCCCAATTGGGGCCACAAAGAGTCGCTCCCAGTTCCATCAACGCCTGGGTAAAGTCCCCTGCCCGATCTGGGTAAATGGTTTCCAGGGCAGCGCGGACTTTTGTCTTAAACCCAGGCTGATCGATGGGGGTATCATCGTTCATAAGTCTTGCATATACCCTGAACACATTGCCATCCACTGCCGCCTTTTTCTGGTCAAAAGCGATGGCGCAAATTGCTCCGGCTGTATATTCGCCGATACCGGGTAAAGAAAGGATGTCATCATAATTACTCGGAAAACAGCCGTCATAAGCGGTCTGCACCACCTGTGCCGCTTTTTTCAAATTGCGCACACGGCTATAATAACCCAGCCCTTCCCAGAGCTTGTGTAGCTTTTCATCGTCGCAGTTTGAAAGGGATTCCACTGTGGGCAGTTCCTTCAAAAAACGGGCGTAGTAACCCTTCACAGCCTCCACACGGGTCTGCTGGAGCATGATCTCTGACAGCCAAATGTGGTAAGGTTCTCGATCCTGCCGCCAGGGCAGGTCACGCTTTTTTTCATCAAACCAGGGCAACAGCACCTGGGGCAAATTTTCTAGGATCTCCATAGTCCACCTCTTAATTTCTATTATAGAGGATGGGCGCCTGACTGTCAAGCAAATGAGCCACAGCCGTTTATTGCAAACAGCTGTGGCTCCCTTTTTATAATCCCCAGCGGAAGTGATCCTTCCCTGCCCCAATTTCAAAATGGTATTTTACAATACCAAGATCAATTTTAGAATAAAAGCCCATTCCTGCTTTGGCAACTACTTTGCCGCTTTGATAATGCAGCGTAAATTGCTGCTGATTCATAGCCGTAGGTGCCAACAGTGCCGCTTCAACCCCTGACCGAAACCAGTCCGGCGTTTCAGCGCTGACATTACTGACTGCACCAATTGCTTTTGACTTATGAGGCACGCCTTGGTTTTTTCCATAGCCCAATGCCAAAACCACTGTCAGTTTTTCTCCCTTTTTCACTTCAAAGGTACCGGGGATCTTCTTATAAGTCATTGCCACCCAGCAGGTGTTCAGCCCCAATTGCTGGGCTTTCAGCACCAGACGCTCTCCATAATAGCCGCAAAGTTCCTCCAGCTTATCACCCTTCCTGCCAACCAGTGCGATATAATTGGTCACACCGCTGAATTTTCCGTAATGCGCCATAAAGCTGTCAAAGGCTTTCGGCTCGTCCGCCACCAACTGGATATGCAGGCTGCTCTCTTTATTGCAAGCCTCAATTTCCTTTTGCAGTGCTTCTTTTACGCCCTGATCCAAGGATCTCTCCTCATACTGGCGAACACTGTGACGCTGTAACATTGCTTTTTTCAGTTCCATTGCTTTTCCTCCTATTCCTCGCCGGATCTGTCCGGCAGCCTTTTCATGATTTCTTTCACATGGGTGATCATTTTCAGCAGATCATCCATTGCCTGCGCGTCAGTATCAAAATAATAGTAGTTTTTTGTTCCTTCCCTGCGCATTTTAATGATTCCCGCATCTTTTAGAATTTGCAGATGGTGAGACACTGCCGGACGGGATAAATGGGTCTTTTTTGTGACCTCCCCCACACGGACACCGTTGCATTTCCCCATTTGCATCATTTCCAAAATCAAATGCTGCCGTGTTGCATCCCCAAAAGCCAGCAATGTCTTTTGGCAAGCAATAAATTCCTGTGCCAACTGTTGGATCTCGTTCATAAAAAACCTTCTTTCGTCCATCGGATTAAACCATTATACCATCTATTCCCGCAAAATTGTGAATGGGAAAGAAAATCGATACCATTATTTCATCACCACTCCATCCATCCGGGGGCAAATATTCGCAATTGGCACAAGCCCACCTTTTAAAAACGAAGATTTTTATGCAAAACCACATTCTTTAAAAAATTTGAAAAAAAGTGAAAATAATACTTGCTTTTTTTCTTTTCATGTGCTATTATATCTAAGCGCTTGAGAGAGTGCACATGCGCCGATAGCTCAGTTGGATAGAGTGACTGACTACGAATCAGTAGGTCGGGGGTTCGAGTCCCTTTCGGCGTACCAAAAGAGTAGATATCCGAATGGATATCTACTCTTTTGCTATTTGGGGGACTCGAATAATAAAATGCAGCAGTCCGGTGGACTGCTGCTTGCCGACGGCTGGACGGCGGCAACACTACTATTTTCGCCATGGGCGAAAATGTAAACGAGTCCCTTTCGGCGTACCAAAATAAAAAGGGAGGCTTACGCCTCCCTTTTTATTTTGCCTGGAAGGGACTCGAAAGGCCGTTAAGAAAACATGCCGGTGGCATGTTTTTAGGCCGTGGGAGAATCCCCGACTGCATAGACGCACCCAGTATGGGTGTGGATATGCGGTCGGCTACGAGAGTTAAAATCTCACCCCCAAACGGGCAAAATAATTTTATAGCTACTCTTTTGCTATTATCGACCACTGGAATTGCCGCCACCTCATTTTCTTGAGGTGGCGGCAATGTGCATTTATTCTGTTCTCAATGCCACGACCGGGTCTTTCTTCGCCGCACTGCGAGAAGGGATCATACCGGCGATCAGGGTCAGCACCACACTGATGCCCACCAGAATGACTGCTGCACTGACAGGCAGAATAGCATCCAGATTCGGAATGCCGGTGGCGTGATTGATAATGGCGTTAATGGGGATGCACAGCAGATAGGTCACCAGCACGCCCAAAAGGCCGGAAGCAAATCCAATAATGACCGTCTCTGCAGTAAACATACTCGACACATTCTTCTTCGATGCACCGATCGCACGCAGAATACCAATTTCCTTCGTCCGCTCCTGAACGGAGATCAGCGTGATCACACCGATCATAATGGAGGAAACCACCAGAGAAATCGCCACAAATGCGATCAGCACATAGGTAATGGCGTTAATGATGGTGGTGATGGAGGAGAGCATAATGCCAATATAATCGGTATACTTGATCTTCTCCAGTTCGTCTTTTTCCGCATTGTAGGAGGAGATCACATCCTCAATAATGTCCTTATTGGCAAAGGAGGATGCGTAGATATTCACGGCACTGGGATCGGCCATATCCACATAGCCCAGTTCCAGCAAATTCTCTTCCAGGGTTGCGGTGGAGAACTCCATGATCTCGTCATAATACTTGGCAGACTGCTCATCGGTATAGTTTACCAATTCGGCATCCAAGGCGGCAGCCAGGGCAGCAGGACCGACGGTTGCCATCTGCTGTGCCATTTCCTGCGTAACCTTCTGGGCATACTGCTGCTTGAACTGCTCCACCACCATCTGACGATAGATCTCTTTCAGCTCGTCGTCGGTCATGTTGGCGACATATTCTGTCACCTGATCGCCGCTGATACCCATTTGCTCTGCCAGCGCCTGTGCCAGCATCTGGGATACCTGTTCCCGGTCGAACTGTGCCAGGGCCTCCTCTACCGCAGCGTTGAGCATTTCGTCCGAGGGGATGCACTTGATCTTGATATAGGCCTGAGCCTTTTCCATCTGCGTCATAGCCGTCAGATATTCACGCAGAGCAGCAGCCTTTTCGTTATTTGTCAGATTTCCTGTGTTCTCTTTAAAGGGCAGGCCGGTGATCACATCGATGGAAGTGTTCTCCAACTGCTTTTTAATGGCATCAGAATTCTGAGAATGGGTGATATAATACTCGGTCAATTCTTTGGTGTAGCCGATAGAACCGGTGAGCATGGAAGCGGTTGCGTTTTCATTGGGACGAATAATACCTGCCACCTTCAAGGTCACCGTGCTATCGCTGTTGTACAGGTAGCGCAGGCCAGCCTCAGTCTCCCGCAGATCCTTGTAAAGTCCGGTTGCTTCATCCAGCACATAACAGTCAGAGTTAATGAGGACCTTGTACTCCATTTTGCAGACTTCTTCGTAAGTCCACTTCTTCTCCCCTGTGTCCAGCGTGCCGCCGTTGATGGCGGTATCCATGATCTTATCAATGTCCTCCTGGGACAGCAGACCCAGCGCATACAGTGTCAGATCATCCAGTTCGTTGTTCTCGTCCAGCACCAGCACGATCTCGTTATAATCATTGGGCCAGGAGCCATAAACCACATCATACTGGTTTTGCAGCACATCGCTGACCAGAGAACCGTCTTTGCCGGAGAGCATCTCCTGCCACAGGCCCATAGAGTTGCCGGAAGAATTCATGGCGCTCATCAGGCCGGATGTGGCAGAGCCTGTGCTGGCAGAACCGCCGCCCATCATCGTCGAAAAATCAGCGCCCATATACTCGGCGATCATCTTGCCAAGCAGTTCCTGGGTATCAGAAGCGATGATATTACCGTCCTGATCTTTGGTATAGACCATCAACGGCAGGCTATAACTATACTGCACACCGCTGACTGCTCCATAAAGCTGAGAGTTGGGGTCGGACATCTGCTCTTCCAAGAACGCCTTAAAGGATTTCAGATCGTTTTCCATCACATCAAGGCTATTAAGGGCATTGACCATATCTGCCAGTGCAGGCTTCTGGTAAACGCCATCCAGCTCGTGCTCCCGTTTTTCGCTGTTGAGCCCCATGAAGGTGGACATCAGCTGAGAAAGATCCACCGTGGTGCTGTTGATGGACAGCGGATAAGAAGACAACGCCTCTTCCTGTACAGAGTTAATATAAGCCGTCATACCCTGCGACACCGCCAAAATCAATGCGATACCAATAATACCGATCGATCCGGCGAAGGAAGTCAGGGCTGTTCTGCCCTTTTTGGTAAACAGGTTCTTCAGTGACAGCATAAACGCCGTACCAAAGGACATGGAGGGCTTTTTCATCTTTTTCTGGGGTTTGCTTGCTGCCGCTTCCATCAGCTGCTGTTCCCGTTCGGTCACTGGCATGGAGTCGTCAGTAATGACACCGTCCAGCATCCGAATAATTCGGGTAGAGTATTTTTCAGCCAGTTCCGGGTTATGCGTGACCATAACCACCAGCCGATCTTTTGCCACCTCTTTTAAGATTTCCATGACCTGCAGGCTGGTTTCCGTGTCCAATGCGCCGGTAGGCTCGTCAGCCAGGATGATATCCGGGTCATTGACCAGTGCACGGGCGATGGCTACACGCTGCATCTGACCGCCGGACATTTCGCTGGGCTTCTTTTTCAGCTGATCGCCCAGACCCACATTCTCCAGTGCTTTCTTTGCTCGGACACGGCGCTCCTGCTTGGAAACGCCGGACAAGGTCAATGCAATCTCCACATTTTGCAGCACCGTCTGGTGGGGGATCAGATTATAGCTCTGAAACACGAAACCAACGGAATGGTTTCGATAGGCGTCCCAATCCCGATCCTTAAAATCCTTGGTAGAGCGACCGTTGATGACCAGATCACCGCTGGTGTATTGATCCAGGCCACCCAAGATATTCAGCATGGTGGTTTTTCCGCAACCGGAAGGGCCCAGTATGGACACAAATTCGCTTTTGCGGAATTGTAGATCAATTCCCCGCAGGGCGTGGACTTGTCCATCGCCGGCAGGATAATCTTTCACAATCTGCCTTAATTCAAGCATAATGCAACACTTCCCTATTTTTATAATTGTGGTTTTATTTTATCCAGAACAAAACGGTGTTTTGTTACTGAACCGTGAATTTTTTGGGAATATTTGCTTTCCCATAAGATTATTTCTACATTATAAGTCGAATCACAGATTTCCTCTTGCTATTTGGCGAAAAAGCGGTTATAATAGGTCGGTAAATAACGATTAGGAGGTCATGAATATGGCTGTTAAGATTGAAAAGGATACCATTATCGGCGATGTGCTGGACATTGCACCTCACGCCGCTCCCCTGTTTTTTGCCATTGGCATGCACTGCCTGGGCTGCCCCTCTTCCCGTGGCGAGACCGTTGAGGAAGCTTGCATGGTTCACGGCATTGACTGCGAGCCTTTCCTGGCACAGCTGAATCACTTCCTGGAAGCTTACGAAGCAGACCAGGCCAGCAAGGCTTAATAAACCGGCTATGCCATCCCGTTTGCCGGGATGGCATTTCTTTTTCGGAGGTTCTCTATGAAAATCCCCATTTCTCCCCGACTATTGGCCTGTGCCGGATTTGTTCGCCCCGGTGACCGGGTGGCGGACATCGGCTGCGATCACGGCTACTTGGGCATTTACCTGCTGCAAGAAGGCATTGCCCGCTCCGTTATCGCTGCGGATATCAACGAAGGTCCGTTGCAGGCCGCCTTCCACAACGCCCACAAGTATGGCTGTGCCGAACACATGAGTTTCCATCTTTCCAACGGTGTCAAAAATGTGCCCCACGATTTTGATACCCTGGTCTGCGCCGGTATGGGTGCTGAAACCATGATCTCCATTTTGGAAGCTGCTCTCTGGCTCAAAAGCGGGCAGTATCGTCTGATCCTGCAATGTCAGACCAAAACCTACCTCCTGCGCCGATATTTGTCCGATCAGGGCTGGCATATCGCCCAGGAGATCGTCCTGCGAGACGGCAAGTTCCTCTATACCCTGATGGAAGTCTGTCGTCGGGAAGAGCCATCCCCTTTAACGCCGGGTCAGTGTTACATCCCCCCAGCTATGCTCAACAGCACCACCGATGAAGTGGTGGAATACTATCGCTGGGTCTGCAAGGAAGTGACAAAAATTGTCACCGCCCGTGCCGATGCTGCCGATCCCTGGATGCGGCAGGCCATGATTGAGCTGACCAGCGACCCCTATTACGCTTTTTTGAGGGAGGAAATTTTATGACCACCGTTGACCATATTTTGCAATATCTGGAAACCCTTGCTCCCCGGGAACTGAAAATGGACTGGGACAATGTGGGACTGCTCTGCGGCAGCCGCAGCCGGGAAGTCACAAAAATCCTGATAGCTCTGGATCCTTTTGAAGCGGTCTGCAAGGAAGCTGCCGAAATGGGCGCAGAACTGATCGTTACCCATCATCCTCTGATTTTTGTAGCCCCCAAGGCCGTCACCGATGAGACATCCGTTGGTCGGTGCATCATGGGTTTGTGCCGTCACGGCATCAGTGCCATTAACGCCCATACCAATCTGGACTGTGCCACGGGCGGCGTCAATGATGTGCTCGCTTCCACTCTGGGGCTTGAAAATACGGAAGTCATCGGCTGTGAAAACCTGCTGCGCTGTGGCGAAGTCCCCCAGCAGTCCCTTTCCGCATTTCTCAGCCATGTAAAAACCGCCTTGGACTGCCGGGGTCTTCGCTATGTAGACGGTGGAAAACCTGTCCATAAGGTCGCCGTTGGCGGCGGTGCCTGCGCCGGTGCACTGATGGATGCAGTCGTCGCCGGGTGCGATACCTTTGTCACTGCGGATGTAAAATACAACCAGTTCTGGGATGCCAACGATCTTGGCATCAATCTCATTGATGCCGGTCATTTCCAGACAGAAAACCCGGTGGTCGCCGTTCTTGCGGAGAAATTACAGACTCAATTCCCGGAAATTCAGGTAAAAATCTCAAAAGCCCATAAAGATTGTATGAAATTCTTCTAATAGTCTTGATTTTTATACCTTCCGGTGCTAAAATAGATAAGAAATTTTGATCAAACCCGAAGAGGAGAGTAAATATATGTCCGGACATTCCAAATGGCATAACATCCAAAAGACCAAAGGCGCACAGGATGCCAAGCGTGCTGCCGCCTTTACCAAAATCGCAAAAGAGCTGATCGTGGCTGTGAAGGAAGGCGGCTCTGCCGATCCTGCCTACAACTCCCGTCTGGCTACCGTGGTCACCAAGGCCAAGGCCGCCAACATGCCCAACGATAACATCAAGCGCTGCCTGGAGAAGGCTGCCAGCGCCGGCGGCGATAACTACGAATCCATCACCTACGAAGGCTACGGCCCCGGCGGTGTGGCCGTCATCGTCGAAACCATGACCGACAACCGTAACCGTACCGCCGGTTCCATGCGCCACCACTTCGACAAGTTCGGTGGCAATCTGGGTGCTTCCGGCTGCGTCAGCTGGTCCTTCGACAAGAAGGGCGTGCTGGTCATCGACAACGAGGAAGGCGAACTGGAAGAAGATACCGTCATGATGGACGCTATGGACTGCGGTGCCGACGACTTCGAGGCCGAGGAAGACTGCTTCACCGTCTACACCACTCCCGACGATTTCAACGCCGTGGCTGACGCACTGACTGCCAAGGGCTATGCCTTTGCCTCCGCTCAGATCGAGATGGTGCCCCAGAACTATCAGAAGCTGGAAACCGAGGAGCATATCGCTCTGATGGAAAAGCTGCTGGACATCATGGACGATGATGACGATGTGCAGAACGTCTGGCACAACTGGGATCAGGATTAAGTTCACAACTGCAAAAAGCAGGAAGCAACCGCTTCCTGCTTTTTTATTTACTTTTTCTTTTTGATGAACACCAGTGCGACACCGCCGCCGACAGCTGCCACAGATGCCACGGCCACGATCACAACGACCGCACTACTGCTTTGTGCTTCTTCCTGATCGTCAGAACCACTGGGAGATGTGGTGCTGGGAACAGTCTCCATCGGCTCCGTGGGAGTTTGACCCTTTGCCGGAATTACTTCACCAGTTGCAATCTTCTCCTCGCATACCTTGCAGTAAGTGTCACCGGTATAGCCATCCTCTGTGGATGTGGCTTCCTTTGCATTCCTTATCTCAGTCTCACCATGTTGGTGACTCTTGGAGATCGTCTCAGTTTTGGTTTCACCGCAGACGGTACAGGTATAGGTCTTTTCGCCCTCATCCTTACAAGTAGGCTCCTTAGTCACTTCACCGGCGTTCCAAGTATGGGCAGCTGTTTCTTCCTTGCCGCAGACGGAACAGGTGTGCTTGTGATTTTCGCCGTCTGCCTTTTCCCAATCGCCGTAATTGTGGTCATTAGTTTTGGCAATGGCCTCCGTCTTAGTGCCACCGCAGATGGTGCAGGTGTAGGTTAGTTCGCCCTCGTCCTTGCAGGTAGGCTCCTTGGTCACTTCCCCGTCATTCCAAGTATGGGCAACCGTTTCTTCCTTGCCGCAGACGGAACAGGCGTGCTTGTGTTTTTCGCCGTCTACCTTCTCCCAATCACTGTATTGGTGCTCTTCTGTTTTAGCAATGGGTTCGGTCTTTGTATCACCGCAGACGGTGCAGGTGTAGGTCTTTTCGCCCTCGTCCTTACAAGTAGGCTCCTTAGTCACTTCCCCGTCGTTCCAGAAATGTTCGTGGGGCAGCTCAGTGGCGTTGTAGTGAATGGTCGCATTGGACAGGCAATCGTTGTTCGCCAGAATGTATACCTTTGCCCAGTCTTCCTCGGTTCCCTCATAATAGATGTCAGTGATATTGGTTCCATTGCCGAATGCGCCTTTTTTGATCATCACCAAATCTTTTGAAAAGAAAACCTTTTCCAAACCGGTTGCAGAGCTGAATGCAGACTCTTCAATAATTTGCGCGCCCAAAAGCGTAAGCTCCTTTAAGTTCCATAACGAACCATATGTAGCACCAATCGTTGTCATTCCCTTGCCAATGGTAATACTCGTCAGGCTACTACAGCCCCAGAACGCAGAACCGCCAATGCTGGTCACACTGTCTGGAATCTCGATGCTCGTTAGGTTGCTACAACCATAGAACGCAGAACTGCCAATGCTGGTCACACCGTTCGGAATTACAATTTCCGTTGCCAATTCTCCATTGATGTACAATTTCTCCGCATAATACATGGGATTAGCCGAATCGCTGCCGAACCGGATATTGCACCACGCGGTAATGTCTGTAATATATACATCTGTTAGGCTGCTACAGCCGTAGAACGCAGAATTGCCAATGCTGGTCACACTGTCTGGAATCTCGATGCTCGTTAGGTTGCTATAGCCATCGAACGCATAATCGCCAATGCTGGTCACACCGTTCGGAATTACAATTTCCGTTGCCAATTCTCCATTAATATACAATTTCTCCGCATAAACCATTGGATTAGCCGAATAGTTGCTGAACTGGATATTGCACCACGCGGTAATGTCTGTAATATATACATCTGTTAGGCTGCTACAGCCGTAGAACGCATCGCCAATGCTGGTTACGCTATTGGGAATTGTAATGCTTATCAGGCTGCTACAGCC
>CAZJCA010000049.1:0-12479 GCA_964544505.1 uncultured Oscillospiraceae bacterium | reverse complement strand
TCCAGGTGACATCCACCTTGAAGGACTCAAACACGATTCCAAAGAAGGGGAACAGCCAAACCACGGTCATAACGACCAGCAGGATGTAAATAAAGAGGTTGCCAATGCGGCGGCTTGCCGCCATGCCCATGCTGCGGCGAGGAGCATTTTTAAGTTCGTTCGTTGTTTTCATTACTTAAAGTCCTCCTCATTCTTGGTAGACGGGATGATGTTGTAGACCACCAGAGACAGGATAGCCACCACAACGAACACCAGAATACCGATGATAGATGCCTGATAGTACTTCTGCTCCGCAGAGTCCACCGTCATCTTGTACAGGAATGTGATCAGCAGGTCCGTATGGCCCACCGTTGCGCCGCCGACGATGCCGATGTCCGTATTGGCAGGGCCGCCGCCGGAAAGCAGGTAGATCACGTTGAAGTTGTTCAGGTTGCCAACGAAGCTGGTCAGCAGGTACGGGCCGGTAACGAACAGCATATAAGGCAGGGTGATCCGCTTATACTGCTGGAATCCGGTGGCGCCGTCGATCTTGGACGACTCGTACAGGTCGTCGGGAATGTTCATCAGAATACCGGTAGCCATCAGCATGATGTGGGGAATACCGATCCAGACGTTGATAACGATGACCAGGATCTTGGACAGCGTCGGGCTGTCCCACAGGGACTTGTAGTTGTTGGCGACCAGCCATTGCGCCACAGAGGGGATGCTGCCCACAGCCTTGCCGATGATGCCGGAGGAGTCAAACAGCTTGGACACATACAGCAGCGACACAAACTGCGGGATGGCGATGGTCATGACCAGCACGGTTCTCCAGAACTTTTTCAGCCGGATGCCCTTCTTGTTGATCATGATAGCCACCAGCATACCCAGGAAGTAGTTGGAGAAGGTGGCGAAGAATGCCCAGATCAGCGTCCAGCCCAGGATCTCACCAAAGGCCAGGCCCAGGCCGCCCTTTTCAAAGTTGAACAGCTGATTAAAATTGTCCAGGCCCACCCAGCTAAAAAGGTTGGCGTGGCCATTGTGGTTAAAGTCGTAGTTGGTAAAAGCGATGATGACCATGTAAATAATGGGCAGCACCGTAAAGAACATGATGCCGGCAGTGGGCAGCGCCAGCAGGGTCTTGTGGAACTCATCGTCCACCAGAGAGCGCAGGTCCTGCTTGCCGCTCTTGACCTTCTTGCCGCTGGCAGTGATGTCCATGCAGATCCGGCACTGCTTCACCTGCATCCGCCAGGTCCAGATAAATGCAATGATGAAAACGATGGTCAGCAGGCCATAGAGCATGACCTTCACGGAGTCGTCGCCGCTGACCCACACTTCTGTGGTGGCGCCGGGTCCGAGGATGGCTTCCAGATCCGGGTCCACGGGAACAGTCTCCATGTGGCCCTGATTGGTGCCGACGGTTCCGTTGTACTGGAACCAGTTGCCCTTTTGCAGCCAGTAAATACCGCCGCTGGGCAGGAACATATAGGTCAAAAAGACCACTTCAAACAGAAGGAAAAACAGGCCGCGCATTACCTGCCCATAGTACAGGTTGCCCATACCAAAGACCAGGAACGACAGCTTCACTGCCCAGTTGCCCTTGGAGAATGTATGTCCAATATCCAGGATCCCATCCTTGATGCCGGTGGCGCACTTGACAAAGAAATTCACGATTCCCTTGCCTAACTTTACGAACCAGCCGGGGATGGCGTACAGGAACATCAGAATATTATACCAAAGCCGCTGGAGTTTGCTGAGCTTCAAATATTCGAGATCAGAAAGCTTCTTCATAAGCGAATCGATATAAACCGCAGTTTATACGCTACCTCCTTTTTTGAATCGTTTAGAAAAGGCATTGTTAAGTTCATACAAGACAATTCTCACCCTTGTATGTCAGCTAACAATGCCTTTGCATGGGGTGGGATGGGGAGTTTTGGCTCCCCATCCCCTGGAGTATGTAATTAGTTAGCGGGGATCAGCTCAACAGTAGCCGCATCGCCCTTCAGAGTCAGCTTGACCTGGTACTTGCCAGCAGTCTCCACAACGATGTTTGCACCGTTAGCTTCGCCGTTGGCACCGTAGTTGACATCCCAGGAACCGCCCTGACGAACCTTGAACTCTTCGCCAGCCTTCAGCTCCAGAACATCGGACAGGTAGCTGCCGTCAGCCTGCTCAGCCATCTTGAAGTCGGTATCCCAGTTGGTGCCACAGATGCCGCCGATCACGCCCCAAGCCTTCAGTTCCTCGTCGGACTTGGTCAGAACAGCCTTCACAGCCGCCTCGTACTCCTTCAGAGCCTTCTTCAGGTCGTCCTCGGACTTTGCTGCCTTAGCGTCAGCGCCCAGCAGCTTTGCGATATCCCACCAGGAGCCGTTGATGTTGCCCTGGGTAACAGCATGCTCGTTCTGCTTGGACAGAGCCAGCAGGGAGATGTTGCTCTTAACAGCGTCGTTCTTCTGTGCCTCGATGTTGGAGGGACCCCAACCGAAGGTATTGAAACGAGCCAGCTGATTTTCTTCGTTGGTCAGGTACTGAGCCAGCAGATGCAGAACAGTCTGATTCTTCACATCGGACTGGGGCTTGACACCCATCAGCTTGCAGCCGAAGTAGGAGCTCAGGTGGTAGGAGTTGCCATCCACAGTGAAGGAGGGCAGGTCGGTAGCGCCCAGGTTCTCGCCGAAGTACTCAGCGGCAGCCTTAGCGTTCCAGGTACCGGTCACAACAACGCCAGCGTCGGTGAAGATGTCAGCGTTGGAGTCGTAAGCGGTGGAGTTGGTCAGGATCTGCATACCCTTCATGGCGATCAGGCCCTTATCAGAGTTCCAGTTGTCCTCAACGCCGGTCCACTTGCCCTCGGTATTCATGGACCAAGTAGAAGTACAGCCGGTAGCGTAGAAGAAGGAAGCGGTGTACCATGCGTTCTCCAGAGCGAAACGGAACTTAACATTCTTCTCTTCGCACTTCTTGACCAGAGTAGCCAGATCTTCCACATCCTCTTCGGAGAACAGAGAGGTGTTGTAGTACACATAGTAGCCGTTATCAGCGGTCAGGGGGTATGCATAAACAGTGCCTGCAACGGAAGCAGCGCTAACAGCAGGAGTGCTGTTGTTGTTCTTGATGGCATCGATCAGGTTGCCGGTGGGAGCAGCCAGTGCAGCAGCCTGCACCAGACGGGTCAGCTGGTCCTGAGCGAAGCAGTAGATGTCGGGAGCGGAAGCCACATCGGCGATGACCTGAGAAGCGGCATCAGCTTCGGAAACGCCGTCAACCTTAACGGTGAACTTCACATCGGGATACAGCTTCTGGAAAGCAGCGATCTGCTCCAGGAACTGCTCTTTCACGCCGTCGGTCTCGGAGACCCACAGAGTGATCTCGCCGTAGTCACCAGCCAGCACGGTGTTGTAGTCAACAGGTGCGGCGGTGGTATCGTTCTTACCGGCAGTGGTATCGTTCTTGCCAGCGGTGGTATCGTCAGCGGGAGCACAAGCAACCATACCAACGACCATGACCAAAGCCAGCAACAGTGCTAAAACTTTCTTCATTTTTGTTTTTCCTCCTGAAAATTTTTCAATATGCTGTAACGGCACACGGCCGGTATAGCCAGAACATATCATGTTCCCATTCATGGGAACATGAAAAAGGGTACCCTTTTTCCAAATACATCTTTCAGCACACTGCAAAAGTGTTTTTCCTGGAAACTCAGTTGGCACTTGTGACATTATACTTTTTTATGTCACATTTGTCAATAGTGGGCGAACGCAAAAATCATTTTTGTAAATTTTGTCAACAATCGTCCACCAGAGGCGGATAATCCCCCCTGATTTTCTACTGAATGACCACACTGGTCTGTCCGGCGATGGTCAAAACCGTTCCCTCCAGTGTCGCATTTCCAACGCCGATCACTTCGCACAGCTTTGTCAGTGAAATGCCGTTCAAATCTTTGCAGATAGCCAGATCCACAGTGATCTCTGCCGTGGAATTGTTATGCAGGATCAGCAGTTCTTCCTCCTCATAACGAACCAGGAATCCTGCCAAATTCTTGTTTTCGGTGCCGATCGCACTGTATGTACCCCGAGCAATGGCAGGATAGCGATGTCTGATGGACAGCAGCTTGCAATAGTAGCGCAGCAGGCTGCTTTCATCTTCCATCTGGCTGGCGACTGTGGTCTTGATTTGTTTATCAGCGGAATAGGTGCTGCCGACGGGATTCTTCACCAGGTCAGTGTCGCCCCAGAGCATAGCCAGGCGGCGATTAGCATCGGTGTTGGCACTGCCCCGAGAGCCGCGAATGCCAAGTTCCTCGCCGTAATAGATGAAGTGAGAACCGGGAGACAGCAGATACAGGTTGGCTGCCATGCGCATATTGTTCTCCGTGACAAATGTACCGGCAATTCTATCCTGATCGTGATTAGACAGGAACTGCATAGGAATGCCATTGGGGTTGGAATTGCGTACCTTCTTCTGATAGGAAACAATATAGTTGGTGAAACTCGTCAGAGAACCGCCCTTGGCAGCAGTGGCAGCAACGCCCTCTGCTCCGCTCATGGCAAAATTAAAGCAGTTCATAGCGCTATTGTACTGCATGATCTCTGTCTCGCCGGACCAGCATTCGCCCACGCAGTAGATATCCGGGTCGATCTTCTTCAGCTCGTCCATGTACCACTGCCAGAACTCCACACTCTTCTCGGCATCACCATAATAAATATACTTAACAGCGTCAAAGCGGAATCCATCCACGCCCAGTTCCAGATAGTGCTTTGCCACATCCAGCATTGCCTGACGGACATTCTCGTTGTCGAAATTCAGTTCCGGCATATCTCCGGAGAAGTTGCACTCGTAGAACCAACCACCGCCTATGCCCTGATAGGTTCTGCCGCCCACCTTCTCTTCCTCGGTGACGCAGGTATAGTAGTCATAATACTCATTTTCCGTATCTCCGGCCAGTCTTGCCTTTTTAAACTGAACAAACCATTCATGCTGGTTGGAGGTATGATTGAGCACCAGATCCAAAATCAGCTTCACATTCCGCTCTTCACACAGATCTGCCAGTTCCTTAAGATCCTTCTCTTCGCCAAATCGCCAGTCGATCTTATAGTAATCGGTAGTATCATACTTGTGATAGCTGGGAGAAGCAAAAATCGGAGACAGCCAGATGCCCTGAACACCCAAACTGGTCTCAGAGTTTACATTTCCGTCGTTGAGGTAGTCAAACCGATTGATGATGCCGCGCAGATCGCCGAAGGTATCGTTGTTTGCATCAGAGAAAGATCCCACAAAGATCTGATAGAAAGTACGGTAATTATCATCAACAGGATCGGCCATCGGCACCAATGCACCTGCGGTGGTGGACTGGGTATCGTCGTCTGAGGGCGACGATGTATCCTGCTGCTGACAGCCCAAGATGCTCAGGCTCATCAAACCTGCCAATGCCAGCGCAACGCCCCGGCGAATAATCTTTTTCTTCATAATATCCCTTCCTTACTTTGCCACAGAATTAAACAGAGCATCGTCAATTTTTCCCCATGCGCCGCCATTGGCACATTTCACATACAAGCCGACGGTGATGGTATCTCCTTCGTTGTATTCAAGATCGGAGATGGTGGCGGTATGCCACTCATTGTAGACCGTCACGGTGGTTTCCGCTTTTGCGATGATTTCTCCATTGATCTTTACATAAGCGTAGATCTCCGTCTCACCGCAATCGCCGCCCATGATGGAAATGGAGTAGTTGTAGCAGCCCGACTTCAGATCTTTCACTTCCTGCTCCAGCGTAAACTCCACGGAATTGTCCGAAGCGCCCCAGAAGTGGTAGTGCTTACTTCCGGTGACGGAATCGGTAGCCTTGTCTTCCACATGCAGCTGGTTGAACTCCTTAAGTTTCGTTGCCGTCCAGCCGCTGTCCCCTTCCTCAAAGCTCCAGTTTTGCAGGAAGTTGTACTCTACCATAGAAAGGTAGCACACCGCTTCCATGCCGCCGGCAGTTCCCTTGATGGTATACTTGGCCACGCCGCCGTTTTTGTAGGTGTCCATATCTACATTTTCCCACTGTACAGGAATTGCCTGTTTGGAATTATCCAGCATGACCGCATTGACGGTGTCCGGCAGAACGATCTGGCCGTTCAGGTCGCACATCAGATTTACATCTTCAATGGCATCCGCTTTGTTTTCTACCCTGTTGCCGTCCTTCACCAGTGCAAATACCTTCAGCGCCTCGGTCACATGGCCTGTTGCATCGAAGAATGCCTGGTTGTCCACGGCGCAGCCGCCGTAGTACTTGCCTGCATCGTTGGGATCGTATTCCGATGCATAGGAAGAAGCCCAGCCGGAACCGTGTTTTTCCCACAGCACAGAATTTTCTTCCCAGCTCTGACCTCCCACGCTGATCCAGGTCCCCTCCCAATAGAACACACCGATGCCGCCTGTGGTCTTATTGACCACGGTATCGATCACATCCCGCACAAGATTTGCCTGTCCCTGGATGGAATAGGGGTAATTTTTCACCACCGCAGAGCCTTCGCCAATGGTATTGCCGTTAAAGTCCGTATCCTCGGCGGTATAGGCGTAGGAAGTCTCCGCTACCATTACCCTTTTATTATATGTAGTAGCAATGGTAGACAAAATCTGGGACAGGTTATCCAGCGTACCATGCCAGTAGGGATAGTAGGAAGAGGCAAACACATCATAATCCACACCATAGTATTCCAGGTTTTTACCGTAGCTGGTATAGTTATCTGTCTTTTCAGGGTTTGCAAAGTGGATCGCAACCAGCGCATCGGGGCACACTTCCCGGACAGCCTTAGAGCCTGCGCTCATCAGCTGTGTGATCCGCTTCCAGCCACCCAGGTCGCTGCTCTTTTCACCGCACAGCGCACCATTGGTCTCGTTGCCGATCTGAACCATGCCCACATCCACCCCTGCATCGCAGAGCTCTTGCAGGCAATCTTTGGTGTATTCATAGAGGGCTTCCGTTTTTTGATCGATCGTCATGCCCTTCCAGGCTTTGGGGGTCATCTGTTTGCCCGGGTCTGCCCAGAAGTCAGAATAGTGGAAATCCACCAGCAGCTTCATGCCATATTTAGTGGCTCGCTTGCCCACTTCGATGGCGTTTGCAATATCGCAGTTGCCGCCACCGTAACCGTTTCCGTCAGCATCGTAAGGATCGTTCCACACACGCACACGAATGTAATTGATGCCATTGCTGCTGAGGATCTCGTAGACATCCTTTTCCGTACCGTCGTAGTCGTAATACTTGACACCACTGTTTTCCAAGGCCGGAACACAGGATGCATCCATACCCATGATGAAATCATCAGGCAGGTTTTCCACTTTTTGCACATAGAGTGTATCTGAGGTGACCGGGTCTTTTTCCTGCTCCACAGGCTCCGGCGAGCAGGCCGCAAGTGCCGCAGTCAAAGCCAGTGCTGCCGCAGCCATGCGCAGCTTTTGGTTTTTCATCGTATTCCCCTCCATTATTTTCGCTGTTTTTTATTGTAGCACACAAAAGCCATTTCGTCGATAGAAAAATTTATTTTCCGAAAAGTCCCCCATTTTCGATACACAAAAAGCCACACAACCGGCGGTTGTGTGGCTTTCATGGATTTAACCAACTGTGGCAGCTTCTTCTGCCTGGCTGTTCTTCACTTGTTCCATCTGCTTCTGGAAGGCTTCGCCCTTCTCTTCCGAGCCATGCTCACCTGCCGGATGATAGGTCGGCACGACCGTAGATACCATCTGACGGATCACATCCTCCCTGCCGTCATAGGCGGCAGTCATCAGCTCTTGCAGTTGATCCAGGAATGTATCGGTGTCGAACGGAATGGGTCTGCCAATGTGGATCAGATGATTGGGGGTGGTCTTCATGCCTTCCTCGCTCATCAGCTTCTCTTCATACAGCTTTTCACCGGGACGAAGACCTGTATATTCGATCTTGATATCCACATCCGGCTGCAATCCCGACAAGCGGATCAGGTTTCTGGCCAAAGTATCGATCTTCACAGGAGAACCCATATCCAGCACGAAGATCTCACCGCCCTTGGCATAAGTACCGGCCTGCAAAACCAGAGAGGCAGCTTCCGGGATAGTCATGAAGTAGCGGATAATATCGGGGTGGGTAACGGTGACCGGGCCACCCTTGGCGATCTGCTCTTTAAATCTGGGGATCACGGAGCCATTACTGCCCAGAACATTGCCAAAACGCACGGCCACAAATTCCGTCTTCGGCTGTTTGCCGTTCATGGCTACATCATGGGAGCTGCTGAACTCATCCCCGGTGTGAACGCTCATCGGCTGGAGTGCACCAACTTTACCATCTCTGATCTTACGGTCAAAAGACTGGATGATCATCTCGCACAGTCGCTTAGAAGCGCCCATAATATTGGTGGGATTCACCGCCTTGTCCGTAGAAATCAGGACAAAGCGCTTGCAGCCGTTCTGCATTGCTGCATAAGCGGTCTTATATGTACCGATTGCATTGTTCTTGATGGACTCACAGGGGCTATCCTCCATCAGCGGAACATGCTTATGGGCCGCCGCATGGTAGACTACCTCCGGTTTATACTTGGCAAACACCTGGTTGATCCGTCGGCTGTCACGAACAGAGCCGATCAGCACCTCCAAATTCAGCTGCGGATACTTATCCCGCAGTTCCAGAGCGATGGCGTGGGCATTATTTTCGTAAATATCCAGGATGATCAGCTGTTTCGGCTCGTGCTTTGCGATCTGGCGGCACAGCTCACTGCCAATGGATCCACCGCCACCGGTGACCAAAATGATCTTGCCCTTGATGAAGCGGTAAATATCCTCCATATCCACCTGGACAGGAGCACGACCCAGCAGATCCTCCACTGCCACATCCGTCATGGAATTGGCAGTCACCTGACCGTTGACCATTTGCTGGATATTGGGCAGGTTCTTCAGTTCACACTTGGTCTCTCTGCAGATATTCAGGATATCTCTGCGCTGCTCCGCTGTGGCGCTGGGCAGTGCCAGGAAAATCTTTTCGATTCGATACTTTTTTACATTCAGCAGGATATCGTCTCTGCCGCCAACGATAGGCACATCTTCAATAAAGCAGCCCCACTTATTCTCATCGTCATCGATGATGCAGCAGACCAGGTCGCTGACTTCCTTGGAATTGTTCAGATCGTGCAGGATCATCTGTCCGGCAGAGCCTGCACCGATCAGCATGACACGGTTTGCAATGCCTCTCTGCTGTGCTCTTGCTTTCTTCTGCCGTTCCAGCGACACGAACCGGTAGGCAAATCGAACCAAAACAGCCAGCATAAACTGGACACCGGCACCGACGATATGGTAAGAAGCCGGCATTTTGCCAAACAGCAATGTAATGCCCACAGTATGCAGCACCGCAAGGATCGCAGAAGCAAGCGCAGTACGCTTTAGCTCTACATAGCTTGCATATTTCCAAAGGCTCTGATACAGTCGGCAGCCTATAAACACCGCCAAAACTGCCACCACATAGATAGGCAGGAAACGATACCACGCATCTATGTACGGGTCGGGAATAGAGCTATATCGGCAGTCATAGCGCAGCCAAAGAGCAAATAAGTAGGCACTGGCTGACACCACCAAATCATATAACACTAAGAAGAATGTCTTGCTATATATTTTACTCAGTGCAGAATTTTGTTCTTTTTGCTTCGCACCAGTCGTCTGTTTATTTTTTTCTATCATTTTATTCTCCCTCAAAACCTCTCCACGCTCCCCTGATATCAGGGAAATGTCGTTCTTTTCAGAAGCAGATCATCGTTATATTGTAAAAGGGCGCAATCTCCCTTGTCTGCGACATTATAACATGTACCAGAGAGAAAGTCTATATGTATTATTTACAAAGTTTTTATGGTATATATACAAAAACTGTCAATTATTTAGATATTCATTTGTTGCTTATAGACTATTTTTATAAAAATCCTATGTATTTTTCGGCAATTTTCGACTCTTTGGACAGATTTTGCATTTCCGATCAAATCCCGTTTGAGCGGTCTTTTCCTGCTTAAATACCATACTAAAAGAAAAAACCACACCGAATGGTGTGGTTTTCTTTTGGTGGACGATATAGGACTCGAACCTATGACCTTCCGCACGTCAAGCGGATGCTCTAGCCAGCTGAGCTAATCGTCCAAGCGCTTGAGTATTATAGCGTGAGAAGTTCATTTTGTCAATAGGTATTTTTTATTTTTTTAAAATTTTTTCATTTCTCGACACAGGCACAAATCCGCCTTGCATATTTCCCTGCCCTGCGCTATAATGAAAGTGTAAGAAAGGAGTGATATCCACGAAACTCTATATCAAACAAAAAGTATTCTCCTGGGGAGATAAATTCACTGTTAAAGACAGTTCCGGCGTTGATCGCTATTTCGTGGAAGGCGAAGTATTCTCTTTCGGCAAAAAGCTCCATGTCTATACCCCACAACACAAGGAAGTTGCCTATATCGAGCAAAAACTTCTGACCTGGATGCCCCGGTATTCTGTTTTCCTGGGCGGTCAAGAGGTAGCTCAGGTGGTACGGGAATTCAGTTTTTTCCATCCTCGCTACCGCATTGAAGGCCTCGGCTGGAATGTGGAAGGTGCATTTTGGGAGCACGAGTATGAAATCAGCCAGGCAGGACGGTCGGTTGCTTCCATCCGCAAAGAATGGATGACCTGGGGCGATAGTTACGAGTTGGACATCACCGATGCCGACGACGAAATTCTTGCCCTCGCCACCATTCTCGCCATTGATGCCGTTGTGGAATGTCAAAAAAATTAACATAAGAGGTAGAAACAATGATTCTAAATATCCTTTTAACCGTTTTATTCCTCTGGCTGCTTTGGAAGGCTGTTAAGCTGCTTTTCAAGCTGACCTGGGGTGCCGTCAAGATCATCGCACTGGTGCTGCTGATCCTGTCCCTGCCCACCCTGGCAGGCTGTCTGCTGGTTGGCGGAATGCTTCTGCTGGTGCCTGTCGGTTTGATCCTGCTGGTGGTGCTTTTGGTAAAACTCTGTAAATAACGAACGCCCGGTTGGAATTTTTCCAGCCGGGTATTTTTTGAAAATCCGATCATTCAATCTCATTTCAATCTTATTTATATATCCTAAATGTGATATTTTGCATATAATACCCCCCTCAGCGAAATTCAACAAAAGTTGAACTCCAGTTGAGGTATAGTTGAAGGGTTTATTGCATAATATTCACAAACACACAAAGGATGGTAGGCCAAAATGAGCCAAGTAAAGAACAAATTGATGACACTTTTGCGGTTTGCGCCGCTGGTACTGTGCCTGACCCTTATGGGGGTATATTTGCTTTCCGGCGAGGAAGTCACCGTCGAAAGTCTAAAGAACTTTGCACCCAATGCCCCTTTATTGGCGGTATGTTTTATGCTGGCACTGTACGCTTTCAAATCTCTATCGGTGGTATTTCCCATCATCGTACTCAATGCGCTGGGAGGGTTTCTGTTTTCCCCCGTCCAGGCGCTGATCGTCAATTTTGTCGGCGTAGTCATAACGCTGACGCTCCCCTATTGGATCGGTAAATTGTCCGGGCAGAAACTGATACACAAGCTGGAAGAGAAATATCCGAAATTCAGCCATATTTTCGGTAAGGGCGCAGATAATCATTTTTTTCTCTCTTTTTTCCTGCGTGCCATTTTCTGCCTGCCGGGAGATTTAGTGAGCATGTACTTCGGTGCCATCTCCATGTCCTTTGGCAAATACCTGCTGGGCAGTTTTCTTGGTATGATCCCCGGAACGGTGGCTGCCACCTTGCTGGGCACCAGTATTACCGACCCCACCTCTTCCCTGTTCTGGATCTCCGTTGCTCTGACCGTCGGAGTCGCTGTGATTTCTTTTGTGGCATACTACTTATGGAAAAAAGCACATGTCAAAAATTTATGCGCCGCTGGGAGGCCCTGAAATGTCCAAAAAAGAGCATCTTACCCGTCTTCTTGCACTGATCCTCTGCGAACTTTTTACTGCTGCGACCATTGTTATGGTGGCGGTCAACGGGCGATATAACCGTCTGCCGATGGCAGTGGCTACCGTCTTTTTACTGTTGATCCCTGTCATTTCGGAACGGGCATTCCGCTTTAAAATTCGTCTGCCCATCTATCTTCTGACCCTGTTCTATGCCCTTGGCCCCATGCTGGGTCAGTGTCACAATCTATACTACATCCTAAATTGGTGGGACAAATTGCTGCACACCCTTGGTGGCGTGATGTTTGCTCTGGTGGGGCTTTTTCTGTACCAAAAGCTTGGGGCGAATGGAAAAAAACAGGTAATCACAGCGGCCTTATTCGCCCTGTGCTTCTCCGTTACCATTTCGGTGCTGTGGGAATTCTGTGAATTTGGAGCAGACACTTTCCTGGGCATGGATATGCAGCAGGATACCCTCATCAACCACTTTCACTCCTACCTGCTGGGAGATAACCTGGGCGTTACCGGCTCTGTGGACGGCATCACCGATGTTCTGGTCAACGGGCAGCCCCTTCCGGGATACATTG
>CAZJCA010000048.1:0-12585 GCA_964544505.1 uncultured Oscillospiraceae bacterium | reverse complement strand
CAAGAACTTTTTTCAAGTTTTTTCAAATTTCTTTTCGAAACTCAGTTTTTAGCCTCGCGCCTCAAGCGCTTGCATATAATATCATCTTCTACCGCAAATGTCAAGCACTTTTTTCACTTTTCTACATCTTTTTTTCCGGGTTCAAGAACTAGTGTTGCACATCCAAATTTGACCCAAGATGTAAGCTGAATTTGGACGCAAAAACCGTGGTCTATGGGTATATCCTACAACGCTGCCTATTCACTACTATATAATATAAGTGCTATTTCTGTTTTCTTTTATCCTGGGGATTCATAGCCGGGTCCCGGAATTTCTTTGTTCGCAGTTTCAAGCGTAGAACCCCTGCCCCGCTGATTCGCAAATAGGCAACACCCATACTACGCAGTTTTCCCAAATGCAGCAGCAACAGTACGATCCCGGCGACGATGCCCCACCCTCCGGCGATTGCCGCCGCCAAGCCAAGGCCAAATCGCCACAAACGCACCGCTTGAGCCAGATCTCGATTGGGCAATACAAAACCACACACTCCTGCAATACTCACCACCACCAAAATGACCGGCGAAATCAGTCCTGCTTCCACCGCCGCTGTGCCTACGACAATGCCGCCGATGGTGGACACCGCCTGACCTACCGCTTGTGGCAAATGAATACCTGCTTCTTGCAGCAGCTCATAGGAAACCAGTAAAGCCAGGGCTTCCGTGGCTGCGTGGAACGGCACTTCCGCCCGACTCTCCATAATGATACGAAGCAATTTCTCCGGGAGCCAATTTTGATGATAAGTGACTGCCGCAATATACACCGCCGGAAGCAGCAGGCTCAATAGGAGCGCTCCATAGCGCAGGATGCGGATGCAAGATGCACTCAGATAATCCCTGCTCCGATCCTCAGGACTATCCATTAGATACCCAAGGTCAACCGGTGCAAGATAGCCCAATGGAAGGCCGTCCACCAGCAGTCCCACTCGCCCATCCAAAATCCCCTGACAAAACCGATCCGTTCGTTCGGTGTACTGTATCAACGGAAAAGCTGTACTCCGGGAACCGGTGACATACTCTTCCACCGCTGAAGGGGACAAAAAACCGTCAATATCAATTTGTTCCAGCCGACTGACCATCCGTTCCACCAGCGTTGGATTTGTGATCCCCTGCAAAGAAACCACGGTCACATTGGTCAGGCTTCGCCTGCCCACTCTCATTTCCTTCAATCGCAGTTCCGGACTGCGCAAATGGCGACGGATGAGAGATGTATTGGAACGAACCGTCTCAACAAAAGCATCTTTGGGTCCTTTAACTGTGTTTTCTACTTCCGGCGCAGAAATTCCTCGTTTTTCCCCGGTCTTGACCTCATAGGCAATGGCCCCGACCCCAGGAAAAAGAACCACGCAGAATCCGTTGACCAATTTCAGTGCAACGGTATCCAGATCCTTGCAGGGATCAGCCACCGAATTATAAACACCGCCGTGAAGGGCAAAAGTATAAAGGTCTGTCATCGTTTTTGCAGTCAAATGCTCTGCGATAGGTTTAAAAATGTATTCAGATGCATCGCCGCCGGAAACCAGTCCGTCGATGGCATAGGCAAAAAGGAAAAAATCACCGCATTGCAGCTGCCGAATGATAAAATCTGCCGCACCGTCAAAGATGGTGCGGATGTTTTCATCGGTCACTGCCCCGGAATATTGCTTCTTTTCCACAGGACTCACCTCCACGCTAGTGTGTCCCGGTCAGCAAAAAATATCCAAAAAGAAAACCAGATGACCACAGTCATCTGGTTTCTTTTAATTCCCATAGTTTGATTTGACTGGCCTTTTCATAGAGCCGCAGATAACTATCATAGCGAGTAGGCTCGATTTGCCCGGCATCCAGTGCCGCCCGAACGGCGCAGCCAGGTTCTTTGCGGTGGGTACAATCCCGGAATTGGCAATCCCCCAAATATGGGCCAAAATCCGGGAAGGAATACTGAAGGTTTTCCTTCAAGATCACTTCCATTTGGTCTGTATCAAAGGAGGAAAAGCCGGGGGTATCAGCCACATAGGTATTGTCATCCAACTGATAGAGTTCCACATGGCGTGTGGTGTGGCGACCACGACCCAGTTTTTCAGACACTTCGCCGGTAGCCAGTGCCAGTTCCGGGGAAAGCCGATTGAGAACGCTGCTTTTACCTACGCCGGAATTACCCGTAAATGCTGCCAGTTTTCCCTGCAAAAGGCTGCGAAGTTCATCCACCCCCTCGCCGGTTTCGGCGCTGGTCTGGATGACCGCAAACCCTGCATGGCGATAGATATTTGCCAAATTCAGGCCGGGATCCAGGTCACATTTATTAACACAAATGCAAACATCCACCCCCTGATCACCGGCAATGGCTGCCACGCGGTCAATGAGGAAGGGTTCCGTTACAGGGTTTACATTGGCAGCAAAAATCACCAGAATATCCACATTTGCCACCGCAGGGCGGACAAAACAGTTCTTTCTGGGCAGTATTTTTTCCACCATACCCTTGCCCCGCTCCATGGATATCTCCACCATATCGCCGGTCAGAGGGATCTCCGTCCCACGGCGCAAATGCCCTCTGCCCCGGCAGGTGACGACACCTTCCGGCGTTTGAACATCATAAAATCCGCTGAGGGAGCGAAGAATGCGGCCTGTTTTTCTCTCATTTTCCTGCATTAAAATTCACCGTCAATGTTTGATAAAGTTTTCCGTCAATATACAGCTGGCAAATCTGTTGTCCTTTGCCGCTGAGCTGAAAGGTAGCTGTGGCACAGTAGGGCTTCATCTGCTTTTCTGACACCACCGGACGACCATCCAACAAAATGGTCAAATAGTAGCTTTCTGTGCGAATCGGCAAATCAATGGTGCAATTGATGGTCGTAGCACCGGCAGCGCAGGTGATTTGAACGCTGCTGGTCACATCCACCGGCTGTCCCGGTTCAACGCTCTGACCAATCACCGTTCCGGCAGGGATCATCCGTTCCTGCTCCACCCACTGCACTTTCGTAAACCCCTGTTCGTCCAAGATCTGCTTCGCCTGCTGGCGTGTTAAATTCACCAGATTTTGCATCTCCACCTGCTTGGTCTGAGAAGAGATGGTGCTGTTCTCTTTTTCCGAGGGTCGGATCACATCGGTCATAGTGCCGCCCGTGGATAAGGTGGTTGCATCCAGTTGCTTATCGCTGGTGGCAGTGATTGCCTGCTGAAGCTGATCATTTGCAGTCTGC
This sequence comes from uncultured Oscillospiraceae bacterium, assembly GCA_964544505.1. Taxonomy (GTDB): domain Bacteria; phylum Bacillota; class Clostridia; order Oscillospirales; family Oscillospiraceae; genus Faecousia. Next base: position 9,371 of record CAZJCA010000048.1, on the reverse strand, counting down.
TCAAGGGAGAAGAAATTCTCTTCCGTCAGCAAAATCATAAAAATTATGATGGCAACGATGGCCGCTACGGAACAAAATATCACCGCAATGGTCGCCGTTTTATCCTTTTTCGGGCTGTCTTCTTCAAAAGAATCGTCCTGCTTGGGCAGTACATGCCGTGCAGTCTCCCATTCCCCTTCCTGCCGCACCGGGCGCATGACCTTGGTTTGATCTGCATCGGCGAAGCTACTGGGCTGAACCGGGTGAACCTGCAAATTGGGGCGGCGTTCTGCCATGGCAGGCAGCTCCATGGTATGAAATGTGGTGCTGGGATTTTTCCGAAAAGCATCCAAATCTTCCAGTAGTGCCGTGGCGCTAATATAGCGATCCTGCAAGTCATGGGCCATGGCCTTCATGATGATCTGCTCCAAGCCCTTGGGGATACCCGGATTGATGGTAGAGGGTCTGGGTGCGCCACCATTGATATGCTGAATGGCAACCGCCACCGGGGACTCTCCGTCATAGGGGGTTTTGCCTGTGATCATTTCATACATCACAACACCCAGGGAATACAGGTCAGAGCGGTTGTCCACCCGGCCTCCTTTTGCCTGTTCCGGAGATATGTAATGCACCGAACCAAGGGCTTCCTTGGTCATGGTATTGTTATTTTCCATCATACGGGCAATGCCAAAATCAGCCACTTTCACCGAGCCATTTTTCAGCACCATGACATTATGGGGCTTGATGTCCCGATGGACAAGGCCACGGCTGTGGGCATGTTCCAGTGCCCGGGCAATGTGGGTAGCGAAGTGGACAGTCTCCCGCCAGTTCAGCACGCCCTTTTTTTCCATATACTGTTTGAGGGTGATGCCGTCGATCAGTTCCATCACGATATAGTCCTGATCTTCCGTGCTGGACACATCATACACCGAAACAATGTTCGGATGGCTCAGCATTGCTACCGCTTGACTCTCTGCGTGAAAGCGGCGGCAAAAGTCCTCATCTTCTAAGTTTTCGTCTTTTAATATTTTGATCGCTACCAGCCGATTTAAGCGATGGCAACGGGCTTTATATACAACAGCCATACCGCCGGAACCGATGATCTCCAAAATCTCATATCGATTGTCCAGCAGCCGTCCGATATACCTATCCATAAGCAATGCTCCTTTCTGCTCGCTTACAGCTGCAACAGAAGGCAGGTCACATTATCCGGGGCTCCACGATTGATTGCAATGTCCAAAAGTCTTTCACAGCAATCTGCCCGATGTGCCCCATGAATCACTTCAAACAGGATCTCCTGCTCATCCACCAGGTTGGACAGGCCATCGCTGCACATCAAAATACAATCCTCCGCACCCAGTTCCAGATGGAACAGATCACATTCCACGGCAGGATCGGTACCAATTGCCCGGGTGATCAGATTCTTGCCGGGATAAAGTTTTGCTTCCTCTACGGTCAATTCTCCCCGGTCGATCATGATCTGAACGATGGAATGATCCTGGGTCACCGCACGGATTCCATCCGCACTCACATGGTAGGCACGGCTATCACCGACATTGACCACGGTGATACGCTTGCCTTCTGCCAGGGTGGCTACCAAAGTCGTACCCATACCGGCAAAGTCCACGAACTGACCAGCCTGATCATACACCGCAAAATTCACCAGTTTGATGGCACAGCGCAGCATATTATCCACATCCTCTTGGCTCATTCCTGCGCGCCAGGAAGTGCGGATCTCCTGGGTGAACACTTCCACCGCCAGAGCGCTTGCCACATTGCCGGATCTTGCACCGCCCATGCCGTCGCAAACAACGCCCAAGGTGCAGTTGTCATCCAGCTGTTCTATGATATAGGCATCCTGATTTTGAGGGCGGACACAGCCCTGATCGGTGATACCCCAACTCTGCATGAACTTTCGTTCCCCTTTCATGTAAGGCTTTCAGCTTCTTTTGCCTGTTTTCTGCGCAGCTGTCCGCAGGAGGCGTCGATATCGCCGCCTAGGGTGCGGCGCACAGTGGCTGTGACTCCACCAGCTTCCAAAATCTGCTGAAAACGAGCCACCGCTTTTTTGCTGCTGGGTTTCAGCGGACTTTCTTCCACATGGTTCAATGGGATGAGATTAAAGTGTGCAGGCAACCCCTTCAGCCGCCGTAGCAATTCCTTGGCATCCTCTTCCCGATCGTTGACACCATCGATCATGGCGTACTCAAAGGAAATGCGCCGGGAGGTAGCCGCATAGTAGCGCCGACAAGCCGAAATCAGTTCTTCCGACGGATATGCCTTATTCACGGGCATGATCTTATCCCGAATGGTATCATTGGGCGCATGCAGAGAAACCGACAGGGTCAGCTGCAAGCGCAGCTTTGCCAGCTCGTCGATTTTCGGCACAAGGCCGCAGGTCGAAAGGCTGATGTGACGCATGGAAATATTCATACCCTCTTCGCTGTTGACCAGGCGCAAAAACTGCATGACATTTTCAAAATTATCCAGCGGTTCTCCAATGCCCATCAGCACGATATGGCTAATGGGCAGCCCGGAATCCACCTGCGTAAACAGCACCTCGTCCAGCATTTCATGCGGTTCCAATTTGCGCACAAGTCCTCCGATGGTGGAAGCACAGAAAGCACAACCCATCCGGCATCCCACCTCTGTGGAAATGCAGACGGTATTTCCATAGTGATAGCGCATAAGCACCGTTTCCACGCAGTTACCATCGGAAAGCCGCCACAAATACTTGATGGTGCCATCCAGTTTTGACTCCTGCTTGCGCACCACTTGTGGGGTGTAAAGAGGGCTGTCCTGCTGCAATTGTTGGCGCAGGGTCTGCGGAATATTAGTCATTTCCTCGTAGCTGCCCACACCTTTGTGCAGCCAGCTGTACACCTGCTTGGCCCGAAAAGAAGGCAGACCCATTTCTTTAAAATGGTCAGTCATTTCAGGCAGCGTCATGGATTTTAGATGCATAGTTTCCTCCGCAATCTTGCAATAAAGAAGCCATCCGTGTCAAATTCTCCCGGAACAAGCGCCAGCATTCCTGTCTCATTCTTCGGGAACGGGGCAGGCAACGGCAGCGGCTCCAGCTCATAATCCGGGTGATCTTTCAAAAAACGCTCTACCACAGTCTCGTTTTCTGCTCGTACCAGCGTACAGGTCGAGTACAGCAACACCCCACCGGGGCGAACATAGCGAGCCTGATTTTCCAGTATTTTCTGCTGCAACTCAGGCAAGCTTTCCATTTCTTTCAAGTTTTTATAGCGAATATCCGGCTTTTTGCGAATAATGCCGTAGCCGGAGCAGGGCACATCGCAAATAAGCCCGTCAAACCGGTTTTCCCACTGGGGCATAAGCCCGGTGGCATCCAGTTTTTTTGCTGTCAAGTTGGTAATGCCCAGGCGCTGAGCACCGGCAGCGATCAGCGCTGTCTTATGTTCATAGACATCGCAGGAAGTGATCTCACCCCTGCCATTCATAGCAATTGCCGCCGCAAAACTTTTACCGCCGGGAGCTGCGCAGCAGTCCAGCACACGGATATCCCGATCAGACGGCAGTTGGGCACAGAGCACGCTAAGCTTCGCCGCCGCATCCTGAACATAGAACAACCCCTCCCGGAAAGAAGGTAAATGTTCCAGATTACCCGTACCGGACAGCACCAGACAGTTCTCCATCCAGCCATGGGCTCGGACGGAAACGCCCTCCTGCTCCAGCCGCAATGTCAAGTCCTGCGCCGTGATTTTCAATGTATTGACCTGCACCACCGTGTCCGGCACTTCATTATTCGCCCGGAGCATAGGCTCAATACGCTCCTTGCCCACATAAGCTTTCAGCAGGTCGATCAGCGGCTGAGGATGACTGTATTTTTCCTGCCAGCCAGTCGGCTGCTGGATGCTGTCCATCCGCCGAATGGCATTGCGCAGGACGCCATTGACAAGGCCAGGGGCAAAGCGCTGCTTGGGGCAGTATTTTTTTGCCAAGTCCACCGACTCATTGACTGCCGCAGACTCCGGCACCCGATCCATTTCATACAGCTGATAAAGGCCCAGATGCAGAATATCCCGAATGACCGGATGCAAACTCTTCACCTTACCGGTCAGCAGCTGTTGCAAGTAAAAATCCAGCTTATAGCGATTTTGCAGCACGCCATAGCACAGCCGGGTGGCAAGAGCGGCATCCCGCTTGTCCAGCCGATCCCGGTGAATATTGTTTTTCAGCAGGCCGTTGGACCAGCCCCCTTCCTGGCGGCTGGCGATCAGCACATTTAACGCCGTTTCCCTTGCACCCATGGTCAGACCTCCAGCGGATGACCCCGGAAATAATCCGGCGCTGCCATCCGTTTGCCGCCTTCTGCCTGCAAAATGCGAATTTCCACTGCACCTTCGCCGCAGGCAATGCGAAGGCCGGTCTTGGTCAGACCCAAAATCTCACCGGGTGCACCGTTGCCTTCTGTCACCACCGTGGCATGGATCTTGAAGAAAGTGCCGCCAATGGTGGCTGTGGCGGTGGGCCAGGGATTGAGGCCACGAACATGGTCGTGGACTTGCTGGGCGGTTTTTGTCCAGTCGATCGGGCACATGGCTTTGCTGAGCATTGGCGCAAAAGTAGCCTTGGCATGATCCTGAGCAACCGCCTTGACCGTGCCATTTTCCACTTTGGTCAGCGTTTCACTCAGAAGATCCGCACCCAGAACCGCCAGCCGATCCAGCAGTTCTCCGGCGGTTTCATTTTCGCCGATGGGGGTCTCGGAGACACCGATCACATCCCCCTCATCCACGCCCAAAGACATAAACTGGGCGGAAACGCCGGTTTGTTTCATTCCATCCAGCACCGCCCACTGGTAAGGGGCGGAGCCACGATACTGGGGCAAAACGCTGGCATGGATGTTGATGCAGCCCTTCTGCGGAATATCTAACACACGCTGGGGCAAAATGCGACCATAGGCCACCGCTGCCACCACATCCGGCTGCAAAGCACGCAGCTGTTCCACCGCTGCATCCTCTTTAAAGGTCTCCGGCTGGAATACCGGAATATCGTGAGCAAGGGCCAATTCCTTCACAGGAGAACAGACCATCTTCATGCCCCGACCCTTGGGTCGATCCGGCTGGGTATAGACACCGACGATCTGAAAACCATCTTCGATCACCTTTTTCAGGCAGGTGGCCGCAATATCCGGCGTACCCATAAAAACAACACGCATAGGTCTTCCTCCTTGGTATATTTTAATCCATTTCCAGTTCTTTTTCTGTCAAAAACCGTTCCATCACCTGGGTATACAAAATTCCATCCAGATGATCGATCTCATGGCAGAAGCAACGGGCGATCAGTTCCTCTCCCTCTGCTTCAAACCAGTTGCCATGGCGATCCTGGGCACGGACTTTCGCCCAATAGGGGCGCTTCACCAGACCGTACTTACCAGGAACAGACAGGCACCCTTCTGCCCCCTCCTGCTCACCATCGGTTTCCAGCAGTTCGGGATTTACAAGCTCCAAAATCTCGTCGCCCACATCCACCAGCACCACCCGGCGCAAAATGCCCACCTGAGGTGCAGCCAGGCCAACGCCGTTGGAATCGATGAGGGTCTCACGCATATCGTCAAGCAGCTTGTGCAATCTGTTATCAAAATCAACAACCGGTCTGCACACCTTGTGCAGAGCAGGATCTTTATCGGTCAAAATTTTACGCAGTCCCATATCTTTCTCTCCTTATCCATCGTATCCGTTCACATCAATAAAGGCAGAAACCCCTCGATTGGCGCCGTCTTTTCCAAACTGCCGCAGCAAATGTGCCAACAACAGCCGCAGCTGCCTGCTCATGTGGCAACGCAGGGTAAGACGATAACGGAAATTGTAATTTATTTTGGGCACCGGGCAAGGCGCAGGGCCAAGCACCGTGCATTGTTCACTTGCATAGTCCGGCTGTTTCAGGCAAGAGAGCAAACTATCCCGGAATTTTGTACTGCTTCGCAGCACCTGTACCTCTTCCTGACCGGTAAATATGATCTCTGCCACATCACCGAAGGGTGGATTATTGAGCATTTTCCGCAGGCCGATCTCCAGCTGGTAAAAGCCATCATAATCCTGCCTTGCCGCTAAATTCAGCACCGGATGATCCGGCACAAGGGTCTGGACAATAGCCTGTCCACTGCATGCTCCACGGCCTGCTCTGCCAATGACCTGCGTCAGCATATTGAAAGTGGTCTCCGCTGCACGATAAGAGCCGGAATACAGGCTCAAATCTCCATCCAACACGCCCACTAAAGTCACATCCGGCAAATTCAGTCCCTTGGCTACCATCTGCGTGCCCAAAAGCACCGGGATCTGCTCCTGTTGGAATTTTTGCAAAATGTCTTCGTGGGTATTGGAAGCGGTGACGGTATCGGCATCCATGCGTGCGATCTGCAGATCCGGGAACAGCTCCAAAAGCTCCTGTTCGATTTTTTGCGTACCTGTGCCGATGGGCTTCAATCTACCGCCGCAGCTGCAGCGCTTTGCCGCTGCCTGGGAATAGCCGCAATAGTGGCACATGAGGCGCTCGTTGGCACTATGATAAGTCAGCCGTGCATTGCATCGGGGACACTCCGGCGCTTGACGGCAATCTACACACACCAGCGCACGGCTATTGCCCCGACGGTTGAGGAACAGGATCGTCTGTTTCCTTGCACGGTGGGCATCCAGCATCGCCTCTCGCAATTCCAGGCTGAAGCTGGTATCGTTGCCTTCCTGCAATTCCCGATGCATATCCACCATGGTCACATCCGGCAGATTTTTTCCATTATAGCGGTTTTTTAACTGATACAGCTGATAATGCCCCTGTTTTGCATGGTACATGGTCTCAATGCTTGGAGTCGCAGATCCCAGCACCACCAAAGATTTTTCTTTCAGGCCACGCCAAAGTGCAACTTCCTTTGCAGAATACCGGGGGGTATTTTCCGATTTATAGGAATGCTCCTGCTCCTCGTCCAAAATGATCAGCCCCAGTTCTTCACTGGGTGCAAACACCGCCGAGCGGGTTCCCACGATCACTCGGGCATCCCCTTTTCGGACACGCTTCCACTGGTCGTAACGCTCTGCCATGGTCAGGCTGCTGTGCAGCACTGCCACAGTCTCCCCAAAACATCCAGCCAGCAATCCCAAAAGCTGGGGGGTCAAAGCGATTTCCGGCACCATCAAAAGGGCCGCTTTTCCCCTTTCCAATGTGTGCTGGATCAGTTTCAGATACACCGCTGTTTTTCCGGACCCAGTCACACCATACAGCAACGCATAGCCCGGCACATCCTGCTCCATCTGGGTTTCCAGTCCATGAAAGGCTGCAAGCTGCTCGTCATTCAAGACCAGTGGCTCGTCGATTTTTGCAGGGCGAATTTCCTTACAGCGCAGCACCGGTCGCTGGGAAAGGTTTACATACCCCAGATCTGCCAGGCGGCGAACTGTGGCAGGCTTTGCCCCTGTAAAATAGCACAGTTCTTTCACTGCCACCGTCCCCAAGGAGCAAAGCAGTTCCAATACCGCACGCTGCATGGCAGCGGATTTCGGTCGATGGGCAGCAAATTCCATGGCTTCCTCCACAGATGCGGCAAGAGTGGCAATTTGCTCAGACTTATCACCGATCCTGTGCAGGAAGTCTGTCTGGGAAGTGATCCATTTTTTGCGCAACAGGTAGCTTATGGCAGCGGTCAGTCGTTCCGGTTCCGGCAGGGTCTTGGTCAGGGTGTCTTCGTCGGCCTCTCCGCCCAGGTCTTCCAGAAATTGCAACACTGCCAGCGCATCCGGCTGACGAATGGTCTTTTCTTTCCAGCTGCGGTCCTGGGACAGAGCTATCACATTTTTGGCTTTTAAATTCATGCCCGTGGGCAGCATGGCACGCAGCGCATCATAAACCGTACAAAAATAACGCTCCCGCATAAACGCCGCAAGACGCAGCATCTGCTGCGTCAGTACAGGCTCTTCATCCAGGAGAAGGTCTATGGACTTTAAATTCTGGTCGTCTCCGGGCTCTACCGCCAACACAACGCCCTCTGTCCGGCGATTTCCCCGGCCAAAGGGTACCTGTACCCGAACACCGGGCTGCAGCTTCATTTCCGGGGGGAAACGATAGGAATAGGGCTTGTCAATGGCAAAAGTAGCCGCAGAAACGGCAATTTTTGCGATCATGACAACCCCCTCCTTTCTTCCTTAGCGCATATATTCTTCTTTCAGTGTTGCAGTCAGCTTACCATCGGCAACTTCACGGACTGCCAGAGTAACAGGCTTCTCGGGCAGTTCCTCTTCCAGTGCCTCAGCCTCGCTTGCCAGCTGGCGAGCACGCTGTGCCACCACATTGACCAGCAGATATCTGCTTTCCACATTCTTCAACAAATCCGCTACGGGGGGATACAACATACTAATTTCCTCCAAAAAATTATTTCTTCATCTCTTCCCGGATGATATGTAGCACTTTCTGCACACTGTCTTCCAGGACATCGTTCACAACGACATAGTCATATTTATCCATCTGGGTACTCTCCCAGGCAGCACGCTCCTTGCGCAGCTTCATCTGCTCCTCGGAGGTGTCGTTCCGACCACGAAGCCGCTGTTCCAGCACCTCCAGCGAGGGCGGTGCAATATAGATCAGGGTCGCTTCCGGGAAAATATCCCGCACACGCAAAGCACCCACCGGCTCAATATCCAACAGCATGGCGCCGGTCTTGGTTTTATTGATGATCTCTGACTTCAGCGTGCCATAATAGTTGCCCATGTGGTAGTCATGCTCCACAAAAGCACCCTGCAAAATCATCTGCTTAAAAGCATCTTCCGAAACGAAGAAGTATTGCACGCCATTGGTCTCACCGGGTCTCGGGGCACGGCTGGTGGCAGAAACGGAGAACTGCAATTCCGGCATCTGTGCCATGACCTTTTTCAAAATGGTGCTCTTTCCAACGCCGGAAGCGCCGGAGATCACAAAAAGATGTCCTGTCATTGCTCGACCTCCTCATTTTCAGGTTCCTGCTTGTCTTCCCAGCGAGCGCAGATCGCTTCCGGGGCAATTGCAGACAAAATCACATGATCGGTGTCCATGAGGACCACCGACTTGGTTTTGCGACCAAAGGAGGCATCTATGAGCATTCCACGATCTCGGGCATCCTGGATCACACGCTTTATGGGCGCAGAATCCGGTGCCACCACAGCCAGCACTCGGGAAGCCGAGACCATGCTGCCAAAACCGATGTTAATGAGTTTCATTTTTGTACCTCTTACTCGATGTTCTGGGTCTGCTCCCGAATTTTTTCCAACTCTGCCTTGATTTCAACCACGATCCGAGCCAAACGCACATCCGTACACTTGGAGCCAATGGTGTTGGCCTCCCGGTTCATTTCCTGCAGCAGGAAGTCCAGCTTTCTGCCCACGGCACCGCCGGCGGTA
>CAZJCA010000047.1:0-12890 GCA_964544505.1 uncultured Oscillospiraceae bacterium | reverse complement strand
CCGCTCACGTTGAGTACGAGACCGACAACCGTCACTACGCTCACGTTGACTGCCCCGGCCACGCCGACTATATCAAGAACATGATCACCGGTGCTGCTCAGATGGACGGCGCTATCATCGTTATCGCTTCCACCGACGGCCCCATGGCTCAGACCAAGGAGCACCTGCTGCTGGCCCGTCAGGTTGGCGTGCCCGCTATCGTTGTCTTCATGAACAAGGCTGACCTGGTTGACGACGAAGAGCTGCTGGAGCTGGTTGAGATGGAGATCCGTGAGACTCTGTCCTTCTACGAGTTCCCCGGCGACGATGTGCCCATCATCAAGGGTTCCGCTCTGAACGCCCTGATCTCCGAGTCCAACGATCCCAACGCTCCCGAGTATGCCTGCATCAAGGAGCTGATGGACGCTGTTGACGACTATATCCCCACTCCCGACCGTAAGGCTGACCAGCCCTTCCTGATGCCCGTTGAGGACGTCTTCACCATCTCCGGCCGTGGTACTGTTGCTACCGGTCGTGTTGAGCGTGGCGTTATCAACAAGAACGACAAGATCCAGATCGTTGGTATCCGTGAGGAAGCTAAGGAGACTGTCTGTACCGATATCGAAATGTTCCACAAGCTGCTGGACTACGCAGAAGCTGGTGACAACATCGGCGCTCTGCTGCGTGGTGTTGACAAGAAGGACATCGAGCGCGGCCAGGTTCTGTGCAAGCCCGGTTCCATCAAGCCTCTGACCAAGTTCGCTGGTCAGGTTTACGTCCTGTCCAAGGAAGAAGGCGGCCGTCACACCCCCTTCTTTAACAACTATCGTCCTCAGTTCTACTTCCGTACCACTGACGTGACCGGCATCATCACTCTGCCCGAGGGCACCGAGATGTGCATGCCCGGCGATAATGTTGTTATGAATGTTGAGCTGATCACCCCCATCGCTATCGAGAAGGGCCTGCGTTTCGCTATCCGTGAAGGCGGCCGTACCGTCGGTTCCGGTGTTGTCACCGAGATCTACGAGTAATCTCTTAGCCGAATAGGTAACTGAAGATCCCCGAGCTTCGGCTCGGGGATCTTTTTGGCAATCTTAATAAAATCTTCACTGGACTTTTGTGCACTTTTCTGGTATGATATGCCGATGAAAGGAAGGTTTCTATGAAGAAAGCATTGAAAGTAATTCTACATATTTTCCTGGCAATTTTGTGTTTTGCAATTGTGGTTACCATGGGTGTGTTTTGCTGGTCAAAGGTCAACTATCACGATTTTTACAAGGACAGCGAGCGCAGTTTTGCCATTCCCGGCCTTAGCAGTGGCTTTGTGCCCCAGGGCTTTGATTATGATGAAGATGGCGCCTTTTATTTGATCAGCGGATATATGAAGGATCCCAGCCAATCCTCCCGGATCTATGTGGTGGGAGAGGATGGCAGTGAAAAGTATGCAGAGCTGCTGAACGGAAAGGGGGAGCCGTTTACAGGCCACTGCGGTGGTGTTGCCATTAACGGCGACTATCTGTATCTGGCCTCTGACGAAGAAAGTCTGGCAGTTTTTTCCTTGAAAGAAGTACTGGAAAAGGATCATGCAAAACAGCTTGGCAGCTTTACAACAGGGGAGCGTACCAGTTTCTGCTCTTTTGAAAATGGATATCTGATCGCCGGTGCATTCTATCGTGCCGGCAGCTATGAAACGCCGGACAATCACCATGTGACCACTCCGGCAGGAGATGAAAACAATGCTCTGATCTGCATTTATCAGGCCGATGAGAATGCGCCGCTGGGCATTCGTCCTGCCCCGGTTGCTGCCTTGTCTGTTCGTGACCAAGTTCAGGGTTTGACCGTCACCGATGATGGTAAGATCGTACTTTCTACCTCCTGGGGACTGGGGTCTTCCGGACTGTGGCTGTACGAGATGGACGATCGTGTGGGGACTGCGCAGGTCGATGGAATGCGTGTGCCGTTATACTATCTGGACAGTGAAAATCTGGTGGAAACGGTAAAGCTACCGCCCATGTCTGAGGAAATGGTGTATAGAAACGGTCGGGTATATGTGCTGACGGAATCGGCTTGTACCAAGTATTTCTTTGGCAACTTCATTGACGGACGGCATGTATTTGCCTATCAGTTTTGAATATTAATAAATCCGGGTGCGAAAGCATCCGGATTTTCATCCTTTTTTAACAATTTTTTAGTTGGCAAGGGTCATCTTTTTTGGTATAATGAGGATAACGAATTTGAACAGAAAAGGTGATGAGATTTGAGAGAACTTTGGGAGAAAATCAAAGAAGCACTGGTTTCGGCTTTGCCAGTGACCGTCGTGGTTTACATTTTGGCATTGACTCCGCTGGTAGATCTTTCGGCTACGGAGTTGATCACATTTACCGTCGGTGCAGTGCTGCTGATTTTGGGTATAGGCCTGTTTAACCTGGGCGCCGATCTGGCAATGACACCTATGGGCGTGCACATGGGTTCCGGCCTGTCCAGGCAAAAGAAGATGGGACTGCTACTGGCGGTGTGTTTTATTATGGGTATGCTCATTACCGTTGCCGAGCCGGATCTTCAGGTACTGGCGACCCAGGTCGGTGCAGTGATGAATGGCACGGTGCTTGTCTATGCTGTGGGCATTGGCGTCGGTGCCTTTTTGATGATATCTGTAATGAAGATCGTCTTTAAAAAGAGCCTTTCTCACATTTTGATGCTGTTTTATATGCTGCTGTTCGCTCTGGCGCTGATGCTGGTGGTCAGCGGCAACGAGAGCCTGCTGCCTCTGGCCTTCGACTCCGGCGGCGTGACCACCGGCCCGATCACCGTGCCCTTTATCATGGCATTGGGCGTTGGTATTGCCAATGTACTGGGCGACCGTAAGAGCAAGGACAGTAGCTTCGGCTTGGTGGCACTGTGCTCCGTTGGTCCTGTGTTGGCAGTGCTGCTGCTGGGCATTTTTTCCAGCTCAGATATGAATTATCAGGTGCCGGATTATACAGTCAGCAACGATATTATGGGCGCATTCCTTCATGCCTTCGGTCATACGGCGAAAGAAGTTGCCGTTGCACTGGGCATGATCGTGGTGTGCTTCCTGATCTGTCAGGTGCTTTTCCTGAAGCTTCCCAAGCGCCGCCTGGTGCGGATCGCCGTGGGTGTCGTATTTACTTATGTGGGACTTGTGATTTTCTTAAGTGGTGTCAATGTGGGCTTTATGCCCATCGGCTATAAGCTTGGCACAGCCTTGGCTGGGGCAAATCAGTGGCTTCTGGTGGGCTTTGGCCTGGTGATCGGCGTACTGGTGGTGCTGGCAGAACCTGCCATCCATGTGCTCAATGCCCAGGTAGAAGATGTGACCGGTGGTCTGGTCAGTAAAAAGTCCATGATGCTGGGCCTGTGCATCGGTGTTGGCGGCGCCATTGCCCTGAGCATGATCCGCATTATTTACGATTTCTCGCTGGTATATTATATTATTCCCGGTTACTTTATTTCTTTGGCACTGTCTCTGTTTGTGCCGCCGGTGTATACCGCCATTGCATTTGACTCCGGTGGCGTTGCCAGCGGCCCCATGACTTCCGGCTTTATTCTGCCTTTTGCTACCGGCGTGTGCGTGGCATTGCAGGGGGAAGCAGCTGTGCTTCGGGATGCCTTTGGCGTAGTGGCACTGGTTGCCATGGCTCCGCTGATCACCATTCAGCTTCTGGGCTTTAAGGGCATTGTGGCCGGTCGTGTCAACGAGCGCCGTGCAATGAAGAAGATTTTGGATGCTGACGATCAGCAGATCATCAACTTTATGTAAGGAGGGGCTTTATGAGTAATTCTGTCAACGATTCTGCAATTAAAAAGCTGAAGCTTCTCTTTACCATCGTGGATCGACCGAAGGGCGAGTTTTACATGGATGTGATCAGCCAGTTTGATGTGAATTATCAAATGGTGATGGGCGGCTTGGGCACGGTTCGTTCGGATCTGGTGGAAATGCTGGGTCTGGAGCCGCACAAAGCGGTGATCATCAGCGTGGTTCGGGAAGAAATGGTGGAGGCAGTGATCGCCTGCCTGGAAGAAAAATTTGCCACCATAAAAAAGGGCAAAGGAATCGCCTTTGCTGTGCCGCTGAGCAGTGTCATCGGTGTCAACGCCTATCAATTTTTGAGCGATAACCGAATGGGGAGGGAAGGGTAATATGAAGACCAACAAACATGAAGTGATTTTTGCCATCGTCAACTCCGGCTATGCAGACGAAGTAATGGATGTGGCTCGTGAAAAGGGTGTCCGTGGTGGCACGATCTTGAACGCAAGAGGTGTCATTCGGGAGGATGCAGCAGCTTTTTTCGGTATTACCCTCCATGCGGATAAGGAAATTCTGATGATGGTGGTGGATAAGGACATCCGGGATGATGTGCTCAACGCCATTTACAAGGAACTGGAAATGTCCAAAAAATCCAAGGGCATTGCGTTCTCTCTGCCGGTATCGGATGTGGCAGGTCTTGTAAAAGAAATTCCTCAGACCGAAGAAGCAGAATAACACAAAACGGTGCAGTTCATTGAACTGCACCGTTGCTTTTTTGTTGCGACTGGGTCTATAAGCCGGGTTCTGTCTTGACAGCCATCTATCTAGACCTGCGATTACTCGCAGGTTCCAGCCGCCTCCTCGGAACGGTAGAGCAAACCTTATGTTCCTCCACGGCGTTGCTTCAGGATAGAGTTTACATCGTAAAACCCATGTCACCATGGGCCGAGTGGGCTCTTACCCCACTTTTTCATCCTTGCTTGCACTGCATAGCAGTGCGTCAGCGGTATCTCTCTGTTGCACTTGTCCTGGGGTCACCCCCGGCGGGCGTTACCCGTTATCCCTTGCTCTATGAAGCCCGGACTTTCCTCACGCTCTGCCTTTCGGCATGAGCCCGCGGCTGTCCGACCCAGTCGCTCCGATATTGTACCGCAAATAAAGCAAATTGTCAAATATCTTGCAAATTCTTTTTAAAGTGTATATACTATATAAGAGGACAGGTGGCTATTTTGCCACGAAAGAAATGAGGATGAATGTATGAACTGTACATTTGAAGAATATTTTTCCGGCTTGAAGGGCAAATCTGTGGCAGTTTTGGGACTGGGGGTCAGCAATCGGCCTCTGGTTCGTCTGCTGCTGGAATACGGCGCTGAAGTCTTCGGCGGTGATCGCACACCCAGAGAAAAGCTGGATGACGAGGTTTTGGAACTGGAGAAACTGGGCTGCAAACTGTTTTTGGGAGACAATTTTTACGAAGGAATGTCTGCGCAGGTGGCCTTCCGCACACCCGGCATGCATCCGGACAGCGAAGCTGTGCGGCATCTGCGTGAGGGGGGCGCAACCATCACCAGCGAAATGGCTGCATTTTTCCGGGTCTGTCCCTGTAAGATCATAGCTGTTACCGGTTCGGACGGAAAGACCACCACGACAACGCTGATTGCCGAAATGCTGAAAGCTGCCGGAAAAAAGGTTTGGTTGGGCGGCAATATCGGCACGCCTCTGCTGCCCGTGACCCGGAAAATGAAACAGGACGATTTTGCAGTGGTGGAGCTGAGTTCGTTTCAGCTGATGGATATGAATCAAAGTCCCAGTCGGGCGGTGGTGACCAATTTGGCACCCAACCATTTGGATGTCCATAAGGATATGGATGAGTATGTCAATGCAAAGAAAAACATTTTCAGATACCAAAATACAAATGACCTGCTGGTTTTAAATGCAGACAATGCCCTGACCGCAGAACTCCACGGCAACGGCGTGACCCACCATTTCTCCCGACAAAAGGATGCCTATGTACATTTAGAAAACGGCATCATCTATCGGGGTGGAGAACCGGTGCTGAAAAGAGCAGATATCCTGTTGCCTGGTGACCATAATGTAGAAAACTACATGGCAGCGATTGCTGCGGTGGAAGGCCTAGTCAGCGATGAAGATATTCGGCAGGTGGCAAGAAATTTCGGCGGTGTGGAACACCGGATCGAACTGGTGCGGATCAAAGACGGCGTTCGTTTTTATAATGACTCTATTGCCTCTTCTCCCAGCCGCACCATTGCAGGCCTGCGTTCCTTCCCGGAAAAGGTGCGCCTTATCGCCGGCGGATACGATAAACATATTCCCTATGATGTACTTGGACCGGAAATTTGCGCCCATGTGAAAAAACTGTATCTGTGCGGCGCAACCGCTGCCAAAATTCGACAGGCGGTGGAGCAGTGCCCCGGGGAGAAACCGGAAATTCTGGATTGTGGCGATTTTGATGCCGCCGTGCTGACAGCAGCCAGGGAGGCCGTAGAAGGAGATGTGGTGCTGATGAGTCCTGCCTCTGCATCCTTTGATCGTTTTAAAAACTTTATGGTTCGAGGGGATCATTTCAAGAAGCTTGTAAAGGAGTTGTGATCTGTGAAAATTACAAAAGTGACAAAGCCAGCACGAAGACTGATCCGGCTGAAATATTGTGGTGCCGTGATCGTTGCGGCAGGCTCTGCCAGCCGTATGAAGGGCATTGACAAGGTGATGGCTCCCATTGGCGGTGAGCCGATGATCGTGCGTACTGTGCGCAACTTCCAGGAATGTGATGCAATTCGGGAGATCGTGGTGGTCACACGCCAGGACTTGATCGTG
This sequence comes from uncultured Oscillospiraceae bacterium, assembly GCA_964544505.1. Taxonomy (GTDB): domain Bacteria; phylum Bacillota; class Clostridia; order Oscillospirales; family Oscillospiraceae; genus Faecousia. The sequence continues at coordinate 6,307 of CAZJCA010000047.1, read as the reverse complement.
CCGATCATGGATCTGTGCCATGATTTTGATAAGGTAAAAGCGGTTGTGGTCGGTGGCGACAACCGGGTAGACTCTGTTCATCTGGGACTGAATACATTGTCGGAAAAAGTGGAATTGGTGGCGGTGCATGACGGCGCTCGGCCCTTTGCCGACTGGCAGCTGATCGATCGGGCTGTGCGGGCTGGCAACTATTTCGGCGCTGCAGCACCGGGCATTCCGGTGAAAGACACCATCAAGGTGGTGCAGGGCGGCATGGCGAAAGCAACGCCGAACCGCAGTGCCCTTCGTGCGGTGCAGACTCCTCAGGTATTTGATTTTGATATGCTGCGTGGTGCTTTGGCGCAGGCAAAGGCTACCAATGCCAATATTACGGATGATTGCTCTGCAGTAGAGTTGCTGGGCATGGAAGTGCGCATCTTCGATGGAGATGAGCGTAATATTAAGATCACTACTCCCATGGATCTGAAGATCGCACAGCTGCTGTTGGAGGAAGAGCAATGAGAATTGGACATGGCTATGATGTGCACCGCTTTGCCCCTGATCGGGCGCTGATTTTAGGCGGAGTGGAAATTCCCTACGAGTTGGGGCTGGATGGTCACAGCGATGCAGATGTTTTGCTGCATGCGGTCATGGATGCGCTACTGGGGGCTGCCGGGCTGCGGGACATTGGGTATCACTTCCCGGATACAGATATGCGCTATAAAGGAGCGGATTCTATGGTGCTCCTGGGCTGCGTGGCGGAAAAAATCAAGGAAAAAGGCTATCGGGTGGGTAATGTGGATGTGACCATGATCGCCCAGAAGCCAAAGTTAAAGCAATACATCCCTCAAATGCAGGAGAACATCGCCGGACAACTGGCGGTTGACATGGACATAGTGAATGTGAAGGCCACAACAGAAGAGGGCTTGGGTTTCACCGGAAATCTGGAGGGTCTGGCCTGCCATGCGGTATGTCTGCTGGAAGAAATAGGCTGATATGAACGGTCGAAATACATCGATCAAGTGCCTGTTTGGCCTATACTGTTTGATGATGCTGTGGTTGCTTTTGTTGCGGCGTATTGACATTGACCCGGGAGATGTGGGGGTGAATTTACAGCCTCTGGATACGGTGAAACGGTATATCTGGGTGCTGCGTTACAGTAGCTCCCAACCACAATTACGATATGCCTGTGCCAATCTTCTTGGAAATGTAGCACTTCTTTTGCCGCTGGGGCTCTTTTTGCCGATGCTATTTCAGAAAATGCGTTGCTTTGGGCTGTTTTTTCTGTGCATCGCCTTTGGCATCCTGGCGGTGGAGTTGTGCCAGCTGTATACAGGTCTGGGTGCTTGTGATGTGGATGATTGGCTGCTGAATGTGATCGGTACGGTTCTTGGCTGGCTGATTTGGAAACTGTGGACGATATACAGCCGCAAAAGAACAGAATAAAGAACATAATTCGCCTCCCGGACATAGATTAGTCCGGGAGGTTTTGCCGTATGAACATGGAATGTATCACTTTTCGATCCATCACGCCGGCGCAGCGAGCCCAGCGTGTGCTGCACCAGGGTGGTTTGGAGGTAAGTTTGCAGCGGACACCTCGGCGAATGGAGCAGCAGGGCTGTGGCTACTGCCTGCGAATTCGTTCGACAGACCGTGAAATGGCGGTGGAAATGCTGGGTAAGGCAGGGATTCGCTTTCAAAATATCTATACTGCTGACGGAAAGAAGGTGGCACTATGATCTATCTGGACAATGGTGCCACCTCTTTCCACAAGCCTCCGGAAGTGCGGCAGGCTGTGATGCGGGCAATGGAACGCTGCGCAAATCCGGGCAGGGGAGGATATTCCGCAGCCATGGCAGCTGCACAGACGGTGTACCGATGCAGAGAAACAGCAGGAAAATTATTCTCCTGTGATCCGGAGCAGGTGGTATTTACTTCCAACTGTACCCATGGACTGAATATTGCCATCCGTACCCTTGTAAAGCCCGGTAGCAGGGTGCTGATCTCCGGCTTTGAGCATAATGCAGTGACTAGACCTTTGCACCAGTTGGGGGCGGAGCTTCATGTAGCAGGGCAAAAACTGTTTGACTGGACGGATATGCTGACGGAATTTGAGAAAGAATTAAAAAAGGGGGTCGATGCGGCTGTATTTACCCATGTATCCAATGTGTTCGGATATATTCTTCCGGTGGAGGAAATGGCAGCGCTATGCAGGCAATATCAAGTACCATTTGCAGTAGATGCGGCTCAGTCGGCTGGGACATTGGAGGTGAATTTAAACCGGTGGGGGGCGGATTTTATTGCCATGCCGGGGCATAAGGGGCTGCTTGGCCCTCAGGGAACAGGGCTGCTGCTGTGCAACCGATTGCCTGAGCCGTTGCTGTGTGGCGGGACAGGAAGCCAGTCCATCCAGCAGGAGATGCCTGATTATCTGCCGGATCGGGCAGAGGCTGGAACGGTCAATGTCCCCGGAATTGCAGGATTGGACGCTGGAATGCGTTATGTAAACCGGGTTGGAATTGACCGTATTCTCCACCGGGAGCAACTCCAGGTTGCGACTTGCGCAAAAGGGTTAAAAAAGTTGGGATTTCAGGTGTTTGAGGGAAATCATCAGGGAGGAACAGTGTCCTTTGTGCCCAATATGGACTGTGAGGAAGCGGCACAGTATCTGGCAGGGCATGGAGTAGCTGTGCGTGCGGGGCTGCACTGTGCGCCGCTGGCACATCGATCAGCCGGTACACTGGAAACGGGCACGGTGCGCATTAGCTTTGGACATGATGCTGTCCCCGGTCAGACGACAGTTTTCCTAAAAATAGCGGCTGGCCTGCGATAAAATTATGTAAAATATTTTTCGGTTTTCTATTGCCATTGACGGTGAAATCCGTTATAATGGATGAAATAATGGGGTGAGTATCGACTCGCCTGTTTCCGACACAGATACGGAAGACAAAGGACGGTGAGCGTTCATATGGATTTTTATGAAACTGTCATCCATGAGCTGTCCAATATGCGTTGGTCAGACTATGTAGATATCTTCGTAATTGCTTATTTAATATACAGGCTGTTGCCGCTGCTTCGCTCTGCCGGAACGCTGAAAATTGTTCGAGCCATCGCCACAGTCTTTGTGGTGTTTTGGCTGACGGATATTTTTCACATTTACACGGTCCACTACCTGATCGAGTCCATGCTTTCAGTTGGATTGATCGCTTTGGTGATTTTGTTCCAGCCGGAACTGCGGCGCATTTTGGATCATGTAGGCAATGTGAAATTTGGAAAATTCCTGGGCATGGAGAATAACCATGGTCAGGCGTATGAGTCTGTGATCACCCAAACAGTGCTGGCCTGTGAACAGCTGAGCCGGGATCGGATGGGTGCACTGATCGTATTCTCCAGAGACAATGAGCTGGAGGAATATTGCAAGACCGGTACAACTGTGGATGCACAGGTGTCTGAACAGTTGCTGCGCAACATTTTCTTTGTGAAAGCAGCCCTGCACGATGGCGCTGTGGTGATTCGCAACGGTCGTGTGGCAGCTGCTGGCTGTGTGCTTCCCCTGTCTGACAGCAAGCGCCTGAGTGCGGACTTGGGTACACGCCATCGGGCAGGTGTTGGCATCAGCGAGGTTTCGGATGCAGTGGTGGTCATTGTCTCGGAAGAGACAGGAACGATCTCCGTGGCGGTAGGTGGAATGCTGAAACGGCATTTGGCTCCCCAGATGCTTGAAAAACTGCTGCATACGGAGCTGATTCCCGATGAAGAGAACCAGCAGGAAAATTTGGCTGTGAAGCTGCGCCAGAAGCTGCGTAAAAGCGGAAAGGGAGGGAGCAAGCGTTGAGAAATAAAGTTTTGACCATTCTCCTGTCGCTGGCCATTGCTTTTGGAATGTGGATTTATGTGGTGACGGTCATCAGCCCTGAGTCTGAGGCGCCCTTCTACAATGTTCCGGTGGAGCTGGTGGGCACGGATTATCTGGATGCCCATAATCTAATCCTTACTTCCGATACCAAGGGATTGAAAATGGATCTGACCTTAAGCGGAAACCGGGCGGATCTTCGCAAACTCAATAGTGCCAATATTACCATTATCGCAGACCTTTCTACGATCACACGCCCCGGCGAGCATCAGCTGCCATGTACAGTTTCCTTCCAATCCGGTGCTGCAGAGGTGATCGAGCAGAGTCCCGAGTATATCACGGTAGTAGTTGCAGAGCAGGAGACCAAAACCATTCCGGTGAAGGTCATTTATACGGGTTCTGTGCGCACGGGCTATGAAGCGAACAAGGATATAACCACCATGGATCACACCTCGGTGACCATCAAAGGCCCAAAGGAGACCGTAGAGCAGATCTCCTACGCTGCCATCACCGTTGATCTGACCGACCGTACCATCGGCTTTAAAGATGACTACAAGCTAACACTCTATGGAACCAATTCCCGTCCTCTGGTCAACGACCAGTTCGTTACCATGAATGTGGAAGAGGTCACCGCAGCGGTGGAGATCTATAAGGTCAAGAAGATCAACTTGAATTATGTGCTTGATTACAAAGATAGCGGTCTTCTGGAAGATATGGTTACTTTGACAGCTACAAAAGAAGTGACCCTGATCGGCAATGACGATGCACTGGAAAAGCTGGATGCACAGTTTATGAATGACCAGTTTACTTTTGATATCAAGCTCAGCGATTATAAGAAAACCACCTCTGAAACGCTGACACTGCCGCTGCCGGATGGTGTCAAGTGTAAAGAGGAGATCAAGGCCTATATCAAGCTGCCGACAATGAAGAGCATTAAGCTGCAGCTGACAACGGATAAATTTACAATGGATAATGTTTCGCAGGGATTAAATGTTCAGATCCCAAACAAAACCATTGTGATTGAAATCTGGGGACCGGAAGAAGAGTTGGCAAAAATTACTGCCGCCGATGTTCGTGCAACGGTGGATTGCTCCAAGGTCAATGCATATAGCAGCTTTGCACCGGTGCGTTACACAGTAATGGGTTATGAATATCTTCGGATAGAACAGACCACTGTGGCAATCACCGTTGTGGAGGAATAAATGGAGCAGATCGTTCGTATCAACCGACTGTTGCCGGAGGGGATGGCTGAGGTAACGCTGGTGCGGCAAAGCGCCTGCTCCGGCGACTGCCACCAGTGCTCCGGCTGCGGTGCTGCCAAGCAGACACTGGCATTGCAAGCAAAAAATCCCATCGGCGCAAAACCGGGGGATGTGGTGAAGGTGGAGTCGGAGTCCTCGCCTATACTAAAGGCTGCGGCAGTGCTTTACATTTTGCCACTGGTGCTTTTCCTGGCAGGGTATCTGCTGGGGGAAAACCTGTGGGGCAAGGGCGTTTTGGTAAGCCTGTGTGCCTTTGCGTTGGGGATGATACCGGTTCGATTGATCGACCGATATTTGACCAAGAAAATGGTCTACACCATTACAGGTTTTGTTGGAAAACAAGCCTGCTGAGAATCAGAGAAAAAGGGGATAATGGAATTGATCAAAAGCATGACTGGCTATGGCCGTGCTGTAGAGACCGTCAATGGACGGCAGTTTACAGTGGAGCTTCGTTCTGTAAACAATCGATATTTAGATTGCAGCGTTAAGCTGCCCAGAGCACTGTCTTTTGGTGAGGAAGCCGTAAAGCAGGCGGTGAAAAACGCTATTTCCCGGGGCAAGGTGGATGTATTCGTTACTGTCCATTCTGAAGGCGGCGTGGAGGCCACCGTCACTTTGAACACCGCAGTGGTGGAGGGATATCTTGCCGCCATGCAGCAGATGGTGAGCAACTATCCTGTGAAGGACGATATCAGTGTATCCTTGCTTTCCAGAATGCCGGATGTCTTTTCTGTTGAAAAGCCGGAAGTGGACGAGCAGGCATTGCTGGCGGATCTGATGAGCGTGGTCGATCAGGCACTGGAAAGCTTTGATGCCATGCGTTCGACTGAGGGCAAGGCGTTGGAAAATGACCTGCGTAACCGTGGCACGACAATTGAAAATCTTGTGTCTCAGGTAGAAGCCGGTAACGCACAGACGGTGGTGGATTATCGCCAGCGGCTGGAAAATAAACTGAAAGAGGTTTTGGCCTCTACTTCCATCGACGAAAGCCGAATTCTGACAGAGGCTGCGATTTTTGCGGATAAAGTTGCAGTGGACGAAGAGACCGTCCGCCTGCGCAGTCACTTGCAGCAGATGAATACCATGCTTACCTCCGGCGGTGCCGTGGGTCGAAAACTGGACTTCCTGCTCCAGGAAATGAACCGGGAGGCCAACACCATTGGCTCCAAATGTACGGATGTGCGTTTGGCTAGGATCGTGGTTGAAATCAAGG
>CAZJCA010000046.1:0-13094 GCA_964544505.1 uncultured Oscillospiraceae bacterium | reverse complement strand
AATCTTTTTCGAGTCGACCTCGCCCTTGGAAAGCAAGACAACCGTCTCCACATGGCTGCATCGGGGGAACAGGTCGGCGGCCATGGTTTTTTTCAGGCAGTAGCCCTTTTCTTTCAGCAAACCCACATCCCGTGCCAAGGTTGCCGGGTCGCAGGACACATAGACGATCCGCCGGGGAGAGAATCGGTGCAGTGCTTCGATGGTGTCGGCATTCAAGCCCTTTCGGGGTGGGTCTACCACCACCACATCGGGAATAATGCCATTTTTTTCCAGTTCCAGCGCCGCTTGGCCTGCATCGCCGCAGAAAAATTCCGCATTTTCAATGCCGTTGCGCCGGGCATTGTCCCGGGCATCTTCTACGGCTTGGGGGATCACTTCCACGCCGATGACCTTTCCGGCGGATTTTGCCATAGCCAGGGTGATGGTGCCCACGCCGCAGTACAGGTCCAGCACCAGATCATCTTTCGTAATATCCGCCAGCTCGATGGCGGCGGCATAGAGCCGCTGGGCCTGATGGTGATTCACCTGATAGAATGACCGGGGGGACAGCCGGAAATTCAGGCCGCAGAGGGTATCCTCAATATAACCGGGGCCATAGAGGGTGATAAATTTGTCCCCCAACACGGCGTTGCCCTTTTTGGTGTTGACGGACAGCACCAGCGTGGTAAAGCCTTGAATTTTTTTCAACTTTTCTACCAGTTTCTGGTAATTTGGCAGTTTCTCACCGTTGCAGGCAAGGCAGACCAGAATCTGCCCGGACACCACGCCCCGACGGACATAAATATGCCGCAGCAGGCCGGAGTGCGTCACTTCGTCATAGACGGATATTTTATTTTGGTTTACATAATCTATAACTGCATCCTTGACCGCATCCGTCTGTTCCGGCAGGATCAGACACCGCTGATTTTCGATGACGGTGTGGGTACCTGCCTTAAAAAATCCAGCGTAGGCCTTCCCCTTTTGGGTGGACACCGGGTACTGCGCCTTGTTGCGGTAGCCATAGCAGGTGGGAGCAGACAGGATGGGCACTTGCCCCGGATCTTCCCCGGCCAGTCTTGTCAGGCAGTCGTGGACACGCTGGGCTTTGAGCCTGCTTTCCTCTTCATAATCCATGTGCCAGAAATCGCAGCCGCCGCAGAGCTTTGCCACCGGGCATTCCCGGTTCACCCGATGGGCTGAACGCTCCAAAATCTCCACAATTTTTCCGGCGGCCCAGGTTTTGCTCACCTTTTCGATACGCAGGCGCACTTTCTCCCCGGCGATGGCATTGGGCAGGAACACGGCGCAGCCCTCTACACGAGCCACCCCCTGTCCTTCGGAAGTATAGTCCGTTACCACGGCTTCGTAAATTTCATTTTTGTTGAGCATAAACGATTCTCCATAATTTATCTTCCCGGGGGCAGGCTTATGGCTCTCTCTTTGGGAGAGCTGTCAAAAATCTGTGATTTTTGACTGAAAGGGCAACCCTCTCCGTCACGGCATTCGCCGTGCCACCTCTCCCAAGGGGAGAGGCATGGCCTCATCCGTCACCGCCGATCGGTTGCGACACCTTCCCCAGATGGGAAGGCTTTTTCGGGGCGGTGGGATGCCGCCCCGACGAATACTATTGTCATTCTATCATAAAAAAACTTCCCGGTAAAGTGCCCATTGAGAAATGAAACAAAAGATGCTACAATAAAACGAAAGAAAGGTGGGGATACTATGGATTATGGAAACTGCACCCTTTGCCCCCGGCAATGCGGCGTAAACCGAAGTGCAGGCGAAACAGGCTTCTGCCGCTGCCCCGACACCGCTCTTGTTGCAAAAACCATGCTCCACCAATGGGAAGAACCGGCGCTGGCAGGCTCCGGCGGCAGTGGTGCCGTGTTTTTCGGCGGCTGTACCCTCGGATGCCGGTATTGCCAGAACCGAGCCATCTCCGGCGGTGCTGTGGGAAAGGCCGTCAATTCTCAGGAACTTCGGCAGATTTTTGAAGATCTCATTACCCGGGGTGCAGAAAACATCGACCTTGTAACTCCCACCCACTTTTTGCCCACCATCATCCCTGCCCTTTCCCCGAAATTAAGTGTCCCCGTGGTATACAACTGCGGCGGCTATGAACGGGTGGAAACCTTGAAAAATCTGGATGGTCTGGTGGATATCTACCTGCCCGACCTGAAATACGCCAACAACGCCCTTGCAAAAGAACTTTCCGGCGCAGCGGACTATTTTGAAGTAGCCACCGACGCCATCTGTGAGATGGTGCGTCAGGTGGGTTTCCCCCAATGGGAGGGGGAAAGGCTGAAAAAAGGGGTGATCATCCGCCATCTGATCCTGCCGGGTCAGGTGGAAAATTCCCTGAAAGTGCTGGACTGGATCGGCGACACCTTTGCTCCCGGGCAGGTTCTCGTCAGCCTCATGCGGCAATACACCCCCATGCCGGGGCTTTGCGCCCCTTATGACCGCACCGTTACCGACGAGGAGTACGACAGCGTGCTCAGCTGGATGTTTTTAAACGATTTGGACGGCTTTACCCAGGAAGAAGCCGGAGCGGACAAGGCTTTTATCCCGGATTTCTAAAAAATTTTCATTTTTGATACCACATATTATTATAATTGTGTTATACTACTGAAAAGAGAAGTTTCTCTTTTGTTTATCATTTGCAATTGATAAGGAGGTGTCCTTTTGAAAAAATACACAGGTTTTATTGTTGCCGCCGCAGGCGCCGTTTTCACCCTGGTCATCACTTTCTTTGCCAAGCGCTACGGCGATCTGCTGGACGCCTTCTATCCCTATATGAGCCGAACGCTCCAGGGGATCCTTGCCGAGATCAGCGGCCTTTTCCCCTTTACCCTGTGGCAGGCGGCAGTAGTCGCACTGGTTGCGCTTCTGGTGCTGTCGCTGATTTTTCTGTTTATCCGAAAGCGGAGCTTTATCCGCTGGCTGGGATGGGTGCTTGCCATCGTGTCCTTGGTTTGGACCTTTCACACCGGCATCCACGGCCTGAATTTCTATGCCAGCCCTCTGGCGGAAGATCTGCGCATGGACATGAAAACCATCACCAAAGAGGAACTGGAACAGGCACTGATCTACTTCCGGGACAAGGCCAACGCTCTGGCAGAGCAGCTTCCCCGGGACGATGCCGGCAACCTTCTCTACGATGACTTTGACACACTGGCTGCCAACGCAGGAACAGGCTATCTGGCCCTGAAAGCCGATGGCTATGCCGTTTTCGCAGGCAATACTTCCCCGGTAAAAAAACTTGCCTGGCGGAAAATGTACACTTCCATGGGCATCTGCGGCGTGACCATGGCTGTCACCGGCGAGGCGGCGGTCAATTCGGATATTCCCAATATGTCCCTGCCCTTTGTCATGTGTCACGAAATGGCTCACCGAATGGCTATCGCCTCGGAAAACGATGCCAATTTTGCAGCATTTTTGGCCTGCGATGCCAACGACGACCCCCAGTTCCAATACTCGGCCTACTACATGGCCTATCGCTACTGCCGCAATGCCCTGGGGGGCAGCGCCGCAGCGGAGATCCACAAAGGCGTCAACGACCTGTTCCGCCGAGATCTGAAATATTACGACGATTTCTTCAACCAGAACAAGAACCAGACCGCCACCAATGTAGCTGACAAGGTAAACGACACCTATATCCAGGTCAGCGGCGATAAAGAGGGTGTCAAAAGCTATGGCATGGTCGCCACGCAGCTGGTAAACTGGTACTTGCAGGAAACAGCGCCTGCGGATGATGCTCCCCAATTTGACCCCACCGACAAAGACTATATCAACGGGATAATAGGTGAAGAACATGAATGATTTAATGAAAACCACCCTGCAAGCAGGGTTAAATCGCATTGACCTGCCTCTGGACGAGGAAAAGATCGATACCCTCTGCGCTTTTGGTGCAGCGGTGGTCAAGCAAAATGAAGTGATGAATTTGACCGCCATCACAGAACCTGCGGCAGTGGCAAAGCTCCACTTGCAGGATAGTGTCAGCGTGTTAAAAACCGCCGATCTGAAGGGCAAGACCCTGATCGATGTGGGCTGCGGTGCCGGTTTTCCCGGCGTTCCGGTGAAAATTGCCTGCCCGGAGGTGAAACTGACCCTTCTGGACTCTCTGGGTAAGCGGATGCACTGGCTGGAAACCGTGCTGCCCACACTGGGGGTGGAGGCTGAGTGTGTCACCGCCCGAGCCGAAGAAGCCGCCGCCCAGAGAAGAGAGCAATATGACTTTGCATCCAGCCGAGCCGTGGCACGGCTGAATGTGCTGCTGGAGCTGACCGCTCCCTTTGTCAAAGTGGGCGGTGCAGTGCTGGCTATGAAAGGCTCTGCCGCCATGGAAGAGCTGGAGGAAGCAAAAAACGCCATTTCCAAGCTGGGTCTGCGCCTGGAAAAAGTACACCACTTCCCCATTGACGGTGCTGACCACGCTGTGATCGTCCTGCGCAAAGTCGCTCCCACCCCGGCTCAGTACCCCAGAAGATTTGCCAAGATCAAGCAGTTTCCGCTGTAATGTTTTCTGCTCTTCGGAAAGCGAGGAAAATATGGATCATCTACATACCATAAAGACCGTGGTCGTTACCGGTGGCAGCCGGGGCATCGGTGCCGCCACCGTGGCCCAGTTTGCCCGGGAAGGTCACCGGGTCTACTTCCTTTATGAAAAAAATCACACCGCCGCTGCCTCCGTAGCCGAAAAGACCGGGGCCATCCCCATCTGCTGCGATGTGGCAGACGGTACGGCTGTCAAGGCTGCCTTTGCCCGGATCCCCGATGTGGATATTCTGGTGTGCAACGCCGGCATTTGTTATACCGGACTTTTGCAGGATATGACACAAGCCCAGTGGGACAGGATCTTCGATGTAAATGTCAAGGGTATTTTTAACTGTGTCAACGCTGCGATGCCTTTCTTTTTGCGCAAACACAGCGGCTCGATCATCACCCTTTCCTCCATGTGGGGTCAGGTAGGGGCATCCTGTGAGGCTGCTTACTCTGCCACCAAGGGAGCGGTCATCGCCCTGTCGAAAGCGTTGGCTTCGGAGCTTGGCCCCAGCGGTGTCCGGGTCAACTGTGTTGCCCCCGGGGTGATCTTAACGGATATGTGCGCCAATGTTGCGCCGGATATTCTCGATGCCATGGCTCAGGAAAATCCCCTGGGTCGCAACGGAACCCCGGAGGATGTGGCCAAAGCCATTGCATATTTGGCAAATGCGGAATTTGTCACCGGACAGGTGCTGCCTGTAAACGGTGGATATATTATGTAAACTTTGGAGGAGAAGAAAATGAGAATTGCAATTGCATGTGATCACGGTGCCATCGATTTGAAGAACCATCTGTCCGTCCATTTGCAGAGCAAAGGCTACGAGGTGGTGGACTTTGGCACCCAGACCAGAGAATCCTGCGACTACCCCGACTACGCTGCCGATGCAGCCCGTGCCGTTGCCAGCGGTACTTGCCAGAGGGGCATTGTGCTGTGCACCACCGGCATCGGCGTATCCATCTGTGCCAACAAGATCAAGGGCATTCGCTGCGCCCTGCTGTCGGACACCAAGTCTGCCGAGCTGACCCGGCTACATAACGACACCAACATGATGGCTATGGGCGCCGGCATCATTTCTGAAGAGCTGGCTTTCCAGATCGCCGACATTTGGCTGTCCACCCCCTTCTCCAAAGAGCCTCGCCACCAGCGCCGCATCGACAAGATGATGGATTTGGAAAAATAAGTTAGAAAAGCCGCCCCAAGGCGGCTTTTTCCTTCTCAACCAGCCGTTGAGTGCCTTTTCAACTGCCGGTTGTGGAGATTTTTTCAAATTAAACAAAGAATTGATAGCATTTTCCCCTCATTGCATATATAATGAACCTAGAAAGAAAAGGAGGGAAAACCCATGGAAGAAACACTTGGCAAGCGCATTATGCATCATCGCAAGGCCATGCACCTGACCCAGGATCAGCTGGCAGAAAAACTGGGTGTCACCGCTCAGGCTGTCAGCAAATGGGAAAATGATCAAAGCTGCCCCGACATCAATATGCTGCCCAAGCTGGCAGAATTGTTCGGCACCACCACCGACGCCCTCTTAGGCCACGAAAGGGTTTACGAAACGGAAATGGTGGATACGGACGAAGACGATGAAGACAACGGCTGGGAATTCCAGTGGGACAATGGCCGCCGTGGAGCGCTGGGATTTGCGGCGCTGGTGCTGCTGATCGGCGGTCTGCTGCTGGCATCGAAGATCCTAAACTGGGATGTGGGCTTCTGGAGCATCGCCTGGCCCTCTGCCCTGCTGATATTCGGCCTGTCTGAACTTTTCAAGCGTTTTCGTTTTACGAGCATCGCCTGCACCCTGCTGGGCGGCTATTTCCTGGTGAAAAATCTGGGTGTGGTGGAACTGAGCATCAGCAGTGAGTTGATTTTCCCGGCACTGATCCTGATTTTCGGCTTTTGTCTGCTGGTGGATGCCCTGCGCAAGCCCAAAAAGCCCAAGTTCCATATTCAAAGCCACGGTCACAACCCGAAAATGAAGCAAAGCTTCACACAAAACGCCGAACGCTTCGAGTGCAGCCTCAGCTTTGGAGAATCCAGCCGCCTTGTTTCTCTGCCCCGGCTGTCCGAAGGAGAGATCAGCTGTAGCTTTGGTGAACTGACCGTGGATCTGACCGGCTGTGAAGAGATCGCCGACGGCTGTACCATTGAGATCGGATGCAGCTTTGGCGCATTGAATTTGATCGTGCCAAAGGCTTACCGTGTCCAGTGCGAAAGCGGCACATCCTTTGGTGGTATTGAAACCAAAGGATATCCCGACAGCGATGCCAAGGGCGTTATCCGTCTGACCGGCGGCGTGTCCTTCGGCGGTGTGGAAATTCAATATCTATAAGAAAAAAAAGCCGCCGAAAGGCGGCTTTTTGCAGTATTTCAAAGGAAGATGCCTTTCCCTCCGGGAAAGGTGGCACCATGATCGCCGTAACGAAGATGGCTTACCACTTTCCCCTCTCAGTCAAAAATCGCAGATTTTTGACAGCTCTCCCAAAGGGAGAGCCTTGCGTCTTCCACAAATAGTATGATCCCCCTCCGCTGGACGGAGGGGGATCGGCTTTTATTAACCAAATACGCTCAACAGGAAACCTGCGGCGATGGCAGAGCCAATGACACCTGCAACATTGGGGCCCATCGCATGCATGAGCAGGAAGTTGGAGGGGTTGGCTTTCTGACCCTCGGTATTGGCCACACGAGCGGCCATGGGTACTGCGGAAACACCGGCAGAGCCGATGAGGGGATTGATCTTACCGCCGGAGATGAAGTACAGGGCTTGACCACCCAGCAGACCGCCCACAGTGGACAGGCCGAAGGCCACAACACCCAGGCAGACGATCAGCAGCGTCTGACCGGTCAGGAAGTTGGAACCGACCATGGTAGCGCCCACGGAGGTAGACAGCAAAATGGTGACAATGTTCATCAGCGCATTCTGCATGGTGTCGCTGAGGCGGTCGGTGACACCGGTCTCCTTCATCAGGTTGCCGAACATCAGGCAGCCGATCAGAGCAGCGGTATCGGGCAGCAGCAGCGCCACAAAAATGGTGACCATGATGGGGAAAATGATCTTTTCAGCCTTGGACACGGTACGGGTCTGCTCCATCTTGATCTTGCGCTGCTTCTCGGTGGTCAGCAGGCGCATGATGGGAGGCTGGATCATGGGGATCAAAGCCATGTAAGAGTAGGCCGCCACAGCGATAGCGCCCAGCAGATGGGGTGCCAGCTGAGAAGTCAGGAAAATGGCGGTGGGGCCGTCAGCACCGCCGATGATGCCGATGGCAGCAGCTTCCAGTGCATCAAACATACCGGTAGCCCGGGCTGCAAAGAATGCAGCAAACACGCCCAACTGGGCAGCTGCGCCCATGAACATACTCTTGGGGTTGGACAGCAGGGGGCCAAAGTCGGTCATGGCGCCAACGCCCATGAAGATAATACAGGGGTAAATGCTGGTCTTAACGCCGATATAGAAGAAGTCCAGCAGGCCGCCGTTGCTGAGAATGTTGCCGTAGCTGTGATAAAACTCGCTGTTTTCATCCATAAAGTTATTCCACAGGTCCTGATGGTACAGTCCTGCGCCGGGCAGGTTGGTCAGGATACAGCCAACGGCAATGCCGCACAGCAGCAGAGGCTCAAACTTCTTAACAATGGCCAGATACAGCAGCACGCAGCCAATGGCGATCATCACCAAATTCTGCCAGCCCATCTGACCGAAGAAACCGGTAATGATGGTGGCAAAGCCGGAATCATTCCACAGTTTCAGCAAAATTTCACCAATATTCATCGAGGCACGCCTCCTTAGCCGATGACCACCAGAGGTGCATCGGTGTCAACAGAAGCGCCCTTGGAGGTGATGACCTGCGTGATGGTGCCGGCCTTGGGGGCCATGATCTCGTTTTCCATCTTCATGGCTTCCAAAACCACAAGGACATCGCCCTCTTTCACAGCCTGACCCTGGGTCACATTGACTTTCAGGATGGTGCCGGGCATGGGGGACTTGACCACTTCACCGCTACCGGTAACGGCAGGGGCAGCAGGCGCAGGTGCAGCGGCAGGAGCAGCTGCCACAGGGGCAGCAACGGGAGCGGCAGCAGGAGCAGAGGGCACGATGGCCTCATATTCGCTCAGCAGCATCGCCTGACCGGCTTCCACCTCAACTTCGTAGGTTCGACCATTGAGGGTCACTTTGTATTTCATCTTATTTGACCTCCTTGATGGAAATAAAACGCAATTCATTGATGGGCTTGCCCATCTTGTTGGCCACAATGGCCATGAGCATGGCAGCGGTTTTCGGATCTACATCATGCAGCTTCAGCGAACCGGCAACGCCGGGCGCAGTGGGTGCAGGTGCAGCCGGAGCTGCGACCACAGGGGCAGGGGCCGGTGCAGTCTTTTTCTTCGGTGCCATGATTTTACCCAGCAGTATGATCACGATGGTCAGCAGCGCAATGCCGAAGAAAACCACCGCATAACCCAGAACTGCCAGAATTCCGATTTCCGGAACAGTATATTCCATGGTTTTTGCCTCCTTATGGCGAATGGTTACAAATAAAGGATATGGGTCGGGAAAATTCCCCGGCCTTTGGTTTTAGTCAGAGAACACCTTATTAACGATCATGGTGGTCAGAATGATGATGCCGATCACAGCGAAGATCACCAGCATTCCGATGCCCATGTATTTCAGGTTTTCAACAAAGTTTGCAGGCTGGAATACCAGCTCCACATTGGCCTGTTCGGCCTGTGCCACAGTATTGGTCAAGAAATTCATAAATTAACCTCCCCAAAATCAAGAGAAGAAGTTCAGAATAATGCCGCCGGCGATGACCGATGCGATCTGACCGGAAACATTGACACCGATGGAGTGCATCAACAGGAAATTCTGAGGATCTTCCTCCTGCGCCATCTTGTGAACGATACGACCGGACATGGGGAAGGCAGAAATGCCTGCTGCGCCGATCATGGGGTTGATCTTCTTCTTGGAGAACAGATTCAGCAGCTTTGCAAACAGCACACCGCCGGCAGTATCCACGATGAAGGCGATCAGACCCAGACCCAAAATCAACAGGGTATCCACCCGGACGAACTGCTCGGAAGTCATGTTGAAAGCCACGCTGATGCCCAGGAAAATGGTGACCAGATTTGCCAGCACTTTCTGGGCAGTCTCAGACAGAGAATCCAGCACGCCACACTCCCGGATCAGGTTGCCGAACATCAAAAAACCGATGAGGGCAGTGGCCTGGGGGATCACAGCGGATGCCACGATGGTAATAATGATGGGGAACAGAATTCTTGTCAGCTTGGACACATTCTTCTGCTCATAGGGCATACGGATCAGCCGCTCTTTCTTGGTGGTCATTGCTTTGATGACCGGCGGCTGGATCACAGGCACCAGCGCCATATAGGAATAGGCCGCCACGGTGATCGCGCCCACATAGGAAGAGCCAAGGGTATTGGCAACAGCAATGGAAGTCGGGCCGTCAGCAGCGCCGATGATGGCGATGGAAGCCGCATCCTTGATCTCCGGGAAGAAGATGCTTGCCATACACAAGGTAAAGAAGATGCCGAACTGGGCAGCTGCACCAAAGAGCATCAGCTTGGGGTTGGACAGCAGCGGGCCAAAATCGATCATGGCACCGATGCCGATGAACAGTAGCAACGGGAACAATTCGTTGGCAATACCGGCGTTATACAGCGACTGGATCGGACCTGCCAGCGCATCGGAAAAAGGAATGTTGACCAAAATCGTGCCAAAGCCCATGGGCAGCAGCAGCGACGGTTCCATTTCCTTTTTGATGGCCAGATAGATCAGCAGGCAGCCCAACAGGATCATGACGATGTCCTGCCAGGTGAATGCCAGCAGATTTTTGTACAGAATGTCCATTTACGCCCTCCGTATCAGCCGATGACCACCAGGGGAGCATCGGTATCCACAGAAGCGCCCTTGGAAGTAACCACCTGGGTGATGGTGCCGCTTTTGGGTGCCATGATCTCGTTTTCCATCTTCATGGCTTCCAGAACCACCAGCACATCCCCTTCCTTTACAGCCTGACCCTGGGTCACATTGACTTTCAGGATGGTGCCGGGCATGGGGGACTTGACCACTTCGCCGCTGCCGGTGACGGCAGCCAGAGCCGCAGGTGCTGCAGGAGCAGCTGCCACGGTTGCAGCCGGAGCAGCAGGAGTAACAGGGGCTGCAACCACTGCATCGTATTCATCCAGAACCTGGGCTTGACCGTTTTTGACCTCAACTTCATAAGTGCGGCCATTGAGCGTGATCTTATAAGTCATATCACTTGACCTCCTTAATGGAAATGAAACGCAGTTCGTTGATGGGCTTGCCCATCTTGTCAGCCACAATGGCCATGAGCATGGCAGCCGTCTTCGGCTCCACATCGTGGAGCTTCAGCTGGCCAGCCGTGCCGGGGGCAGTGGGCGCTTTCTTTTCCGGTGCAACGATCGGAGCAGAAACCGCCGCTGCCGCCTTTTTCTTGGCGGACAGCCGACGCAGTGCATAGATGGTAAAGATCACGGCGATGCCGATGACCATTGCCAGCGCAATATAATCCGGCTTCTGGGGTGCAGCAGACAAAAGCAGCATTTTGACCCTCCTTATGCCTCGACGATGCTATAAGTAACGATGTTTTCAGCCTCAGCCTTCTTCTGTTCCAGGAACTTACGGGTCTGATCGGGGTAGCAGATGTAGCTCATCACATCCTCTTCGCAGCGAGCCAGGTCGCCCAGGGCTTCCTTGGCAGCCACAAAGTCCTTGCCGTCCCGCTTGGAGTCCTCGTCACGGCAGTTGAGGGGTTTGTCCATACCGGCTTCTGCCAGGATCCGCTTTTCCAGATCCTTATTCACAGGTGCAGGAGACAGGCCGTACTCGCCCTTGAAGTAGTTCTTCACTTCCTTGGAAACGGTCTTGTAGCGCTCGCCCAGCAGCACATTGGTCACGGCCTGGTTACCGACCATCTGGCTCAAAGGGGTGACCAGAGGAGGATATCCCAGATCCTTACGGACATTGGGGATCTCAGCCAGAGCGGCATCGAACTTATCCATAGCCTTCATATCGGTCAGGTTTGCGATCATGTTGGACAGCATACCGCCGGGAACTTTGTACACCAGAGCCATGGCATCGGTGCCCATGGACTTGGGGTTCAGGGTGCCGTTGTCGATGTACTTCTGCTTAATGGGCTTGAAGTAGTCGTTGACAGCGTTGATGGCATCCTCGTTCAGGCCGGTGGAAACGCCCAGCTGCTCCAGCGCGTAGTACAGGCTCTCGGTAGCAGGCTGGCTGGTGCCGTTGGAGAAGCAGGAAGTAGCGGTGTCGATCACATCCACGCCAGCTTCCACAGCCTTCAAAATGGTCATGTAGGCAAGACCCGTGGTGCAGTGGGTGTGCAGGATCAGAGGCATATCGCCCACCGCATCCTTAATGCCCTTGATGAGGTGCTCGGCCTCGTAGGGGCTCATGGTACCGGCCATGTCCTTCAGGCAGATGGTGTCAAAGCCCATGGTCTTCAGTTCCTTACACATTTCCACATATTTTTCAACGGTGTGGACAGGAGACTGGGTGTAGGAGATACAGCCGGAAGCAATGGCGCCTGCCTTCTTGGTGGCTTCCAAAGCGGTACGGATGTTCCGGAAGTCGTTCAGGGCATCGAAGATACGCAGGATGTCGATGCCGTTCTTCACGGACAGCTCCACGAACTTCTCCACCACATCGTCGTGATAGTGCTTGTAGCCCAGCAGATTCTGACCACGCAGCAGCATCTGCAGCTTGGTGTTGGGCAGGTTCTTGCGCAGGTTGCGCAGACGCTCCCAGGGATCTTCGTTCAGGTAGCGCAGGCAGCTGTCAAAAGTAGCGCCGCCCCAGCACTCCACAGAATAATAGCCGGCCTTATCCATGGTGGGCAGGATCTGCTCGTAATCAGAGTAAGGCAGACGGGTCGCCATCAGAGACTGGTTGGCGTCACGAAGTACAGTTTCGGTAAAAAGGACTTTCTGAGCCATGATAATATTTCCTCCGTTCATGATTTGACATTTTTGTGGGC
The DNA here is from genome assembly GCA_964544505.1 of uncultured Oscillospiraceae bacterium. Lineage (GTDB taxonomy): Bacteria > Bacillota > Clostridia > Oscillospirales > Oscillospiraceae > Faecousia. The sequence continues at coordinate 536 of CAZJCA010000046.1, read as the reverse complement.
TCCCCTTGCACAGGGGAGCCGATCATTTTCTTACTTGACCTTGGGGCCTGCTTCTACCAGAGCCTTACCGGCTTCGTTGCCGGTGTACTTGACGAAGTTCTTGACAAAGCGACCGGCCAGGTCTTCTGCCTTACGCTCCCACTCGGAAACATCCGCATAGGTGTCTCTGGGATCCAGGATCTGGGGGTTCACGCCGGGCAGGCTGGTGGGCACTTCAAAGTTGAACATGGGAATGGTCTTGGTCTCGGCCTTCAGAATAGAGCCGTCCAGGATGGCATCGATGATGCCACGGGTGTCCTTGATGGTGATACGCTTGCCGGTACCGTTCCAGCCGGTGTTGACCAGATAAGCCTTGGCACCGTTGGCTTCCATCTTCTTGACCAGCTCCTCACCGTACTTGGTGGGGTGCAGCTCCAGGAATGCCTGGCCGAAGCAGGCGGAGAAGGTGGGGGTGGGCTCGGTGATGCCGCGCTCGGTGCCGGCCAGCTTTGCGGTGAAGCCGGACAGGAAGTAGTACTGAGCCTGCTCGGGAGTCA
>CAZJCA010000045.1:0-13528 GCA_964544505.1 uncultured Oscillospiraceae bacterium | reverse complement strand
ATTAAAAAACAACAAGGTCATGCTGATCGAAGCGATTGGCAGCGTGGACGGCGTAAACCTGCCTGTTTACATCTACTGGTTTAATCAGGCATATCTCTACAAGGACATCCAGGCTACCAAGGATAAGCTGGTGCTGGTTGCAGGTGTGGCCCGGTATCAGATGGCAGATGCCTATGGGAAACCCAACCGCATCGAGATCTCATCTCCGGCCATTTACGACGCCGCCGGTGCCGCCGCTCAGAAGATCTACCCGGTCTACAAAAAGATCCCCGGTGTGGCGGAGGACTATCTGATCCGTCAGATCCAGACCGCCGCCCAGCTGATCGGGGCACCGGAGGAGACCCTGCCCCAAGACATCCTTGACCGCCACGGCCTGATGTCCCATGCAGACATGGTAGCCAATCTCCACCAGCCGGCAGATGCCCAAATGCTGGAACAAGCCCTGACCCGGAAGCGGTGGGATGACCTGCTGTACTTCGCTCTGCGGATCGAGCTTTCCAGCCGCAGCGTTCCCAACGGTAGCATCTACGGCCTGCCGTCTCTGGGCGACATGAACAAAGTCCGGGACAGTCTGCCGTTCCAGCTGACCGCCGGACAGTCTGCGGTACTGGACGAAGCCATCTCCTACATCCGCACCGGAAAGCGGCTCAATGCGCTGCTTCAGGGCGATGTAGGCTGCGGCAAGACCATCGTAGCCCAGCTTCTGATGATCGCCTTCGCTGGAAATGGCTACCAGGCGGCTATGATGGCTCCCACGCAGATCTTGGCGAAGCAGCATTACGAAGACTTGCAGAACCTTTGCCGCTCTCTGGGGATCGAGGTGGCCTTTGTGGGTGGCGGAAAACTGCGAAAGCTGGAACAGGAGCTGTTGGAACAGCGCATTGCCAACGGCAAAGCCCAGCTGATCGTAGGCACCCAAGCCCTGCTCAGTGAAAACTATGTATTCAAGAACCTCGCCCTTGTGGTGGAGGACGAAGAGCATAAGTACGGTGTTATGCAGCGTGCCGCCCTGACAGAAAAGGCTGCCGGCGGTACCCACACCCTCACCATGTCCGCCACCCCCATTCCCAGAAGCCTTGCCCAGACCATCTACGGCGATGGTCTGCAACTGTACTCCATCCACGAAAAGCCCGCAGGCCGAAAGCCTGTGCTGACCGGCATTGCCAAAACCGAAGCCAAGGCCATCTCTTTCCTGAAGACCAGTTGTGGCGTGCAGGGCTACCAAGCCTATGTGGTCTGTCCCATGATCTCGTACAGCGAAAAAATGGAAGGTGTCGCCACCGCCGAACAGACCTATGAAAAGTATAAGGCCGCTCTGGAGCCGGATGGCATTTCCGTGGCTCTGGTCACAGGCCGCACCCCCAAGACCGAGGCCGCCCAGATCCTGACCGCCTTTGCCGAAGGCGACATCTCCGTTCTGGTCTCCACCACGCTGATCGAGGTGGGTGTCAATGTCCCCAATGCCAACTGTATCATCATCCACAATGCCGAACGATTCGGCCTTGCCCAGCTTCATCAGCTGCGTGGCAGAGTCGGTAGAGGTGATAAACCTTCTTACTGCTCCCTGATCTCCACGGATCTGAACAATGACCGTCTGCGAGCCATGGTGCAGTACAATGACGGCTTTATGATCGCCCAGATGGATCTCCAGCAGCGAGGTGCCGGCGATTTCCTCGGCGTCCAGCAAAGCGGCACAGAAAAGTATCTTGCCCTTGCCCTGCAACACTCCGAGGAGTACAAGCAGGCGCAGGCCGTTGCCAAGGACATCCTTGACCGGGGCGAAAGCTGCCTGCTGCTGAAAAAAGCCACCGACGACCACGAAGAAAAGAAGTCCGGCGAAATTGCCGAGAAATAAGGAGAGCGTATGACAGATCTGGAACTGATAAATGCATTGCAACATTGCAGCGAAACGGACACGGGATGTTCGGAGTGCCCCAGGCAAAACCTTGGCGAACCTATGCTGAGATGCACAGCCAATGTGATCCGTGAGGCCATTGACCGCTTGCAGACTCTGATTGCAGAAAATGAGCGACTAAAGGTGCAAGGGCCGAAGTGGATCAGTGTAAAAGACCACCTGCCGAAGCTGCATACAGAAAAATACGACGATTTTGGCGAAATTTGCGAATACGAGGTCAGCGAAACCGTATGGGGGCTAACCGCTGATGAAAAAACGGTAGCGGTACACTGCACGCAAGACCCAAATGGCGCAGTATGGTTTGGTGAGCAAGATATGCTCCGCAAAGAAATAACCCACTGGATGCCCCTGCCCGGTAAAGAGGAGGTAGAAAAATGATTCCAATTATAATTGGCCTTATTGCAGCCTGCGTATATTCATATTTCACTTTTAAGACGCATACCGATGCGCCCCCTTTCAATGTGGTCTTTAACGGCATTTTGATGGGGTTATTGATTTGGTTTGCCACAGAAATAATCTTTTTGCTAACTTTTGCAGGCGGAAAAGCAACTCGTGTTGAACAAACGCCTGCGGTACAAACAACAAACATTGTCGCCTTGCAGGATGTCAACAGCACATCCGGGCGTTTCTTCCTTGGCAGCGGTTCCGTAGGGCAGAAAACCTATTATGCTTACTACTACAAAACAGAATACGGCTACCGATATGCCACTATTGATGCGAACAATTCTTTGAAACCGGTTTATATTCAATACATCCAATCAGAAGACGAAACGCCTCGCATTGAGCACCATGCTGTTCTTTCCTATACCTACCGCACTGACTACAATCCTATATGGTGGTCTTTGATTGCAACATGGCGTTATTCTGGTTATTCCGATGGAGAGCTGGTTGCTAAAGAAGTTATCCCGCAAATGGGCAATAGTGGACGCTATGTGATCTACATCCCGGAAGGTTCCATCAAGGAAGACTACGAAATTGACCTGAATTAAGGAGGCTGATCCATCGTGAATAAAAAGATCCTGATCGTGGCGGGTGTAGCCATCGCCGTTATTGGCGTCGTTGTTTGCTGCATCCTGATCCAGCCCAACACCCCGGCAGATCCTACCGGGACGACCACCGCTGCGCCACACATCCACGATTATAAGAACACGGAAACTGTGGATGCCACCTGCCAAAAAGAAGGCTATGCAGTTTACGCCTGCGAGTGTGGCGAAAGCTACCAGTCTAAAATCAAAAAGACAGACCACCAGTTTGAATTAACTGATGTCAGCACAAAGGAAGATGGCACAGTGCAGGAAACCTACACCTGTAAAACCTGCGACAAAACCTATGTCAATGAGATTCCTGGCACTGAGACGGACGATCCCATTATCACACCGGATAAGAATCCCGACAACGACACCGAGCACGAGCATGACTACCAGATCTCCGATAGTCACGACCCTACCTGCAAGGATGCAGGATATGTCGTGTACACCTGCGCTGGCTGCTCCGAGAGCTACCGTGTGGAACTGGATGTCGTGGATCATAAATACGAACTGACCAAAGTGGTAGAAGCCACCCCAGAACAGGACGGTTACGAAGAATACACCTGCATCTACTGCGGAAAGTCCTTTCGAGTACCGCTGACCTACACAGAATAGGATCACCGCAACCATTACCCAGCTCTCCATTGAGGGGAGAATAAGAAAACTACTAGGAGGTGTTCTTTTGGATATTAGCGAAACGATCCAGTTTTTTGTGCATGTCTGCATGATTGGACTTACCTTTGGTATTAGCATCATATACGCTTATCTGGCCCTACGATCCAAACATAACCGACTACATAATGCCATTATGATTGCGTGGACATTGTGCTATGCAATACGATACATCATTGCTGTGAACGATGGCAGTGCGCTGGCATTGGCAATTCCTAATTGTGTAGCCATCGCCATCTCCATCTTGCTGCTATGCATCGACAAGGATAAAACGATGCGGCGGATCGACATTGCGTATTTGCTGCTGGGTATCTGTATTCTTGCCACTGACATTCCAGATCTCTTGTATGTGAAGAGGGAAATTTATGATGGAATCCCAAATTATAAAATTCACTTTACTCGTTCCATTTGAAGCACTCAGCGACCAGGATAAGTTCAGCACGATATTCCAGTATCTGCGAGTTTGTGGCATCGAGGGGCCTAACGCATCTCAGTGCCTGATGATGGCACGCCAGATGTGCCCCGGAGGAGTGCAAGTCCTGCGGGCACCGGCATGGAAGAACCTGCCAGAGTATCATCTGGTGCTGGTTTGACACCAAAGCGCCAAAGCGCCATAGAGCCAAAGCGTCATAACGCCATGACTCCATAGCGCCATAACGCCAAAAATCAAAAGGAGGAAATATGAGAGGAATTGTGATCACCACGGACGATAAGTATTTCGTCCATGACTTTGAAGAACCTGTTGTTGAAAGCATCGGAGATGCCCTGGAAGGCTACCCGGAGCCGGTATATCCGGTTATTCTCAAGGGCACCGACTACACCATGTTCGTCGATGACGAGGGCCGGCGTAAGCGGCTGCCGATCAACACGCTGGCGAGTATCCTGTACGGATTTCCCATGAATACGCCTATCCTGGGCGATGTGGTCATTATCAACCAGAAATTTTCCCACGCTCAGGGAATGTATGTTCTGAAGGATCTGACCGACGAGGATATTGACCGGCTGGCAACGCTCTTTGACGACAAAATGCCAACGATTGAGCGCTCTAAGGACGAATACGCCCAGGACTGAGTGGGTACAGATATGCTTGAAATGGTTTATGAGGGTCTCAGTTGCATTATTGTGCCGCTGGCAGCAATCATTGTAGGCAACATCCTGTTACGCAAGAGTATCAAAAAGGAAGCCCACGAGAGAGTCCAGCAGGAAATCCGAGAAGAACAGGAAAAGGACGAGAAGTGAGAGGAGAAGCCTATGTATATCCTGAGTTTTATGCTTTTGCTTTCTGCGGTGAAAATCGCTGGATGGCTGGTAGATTTCTATCAGCAGGAAAAGCGATATAAGAACCTGCAAAAACTGGACGATAAAATGAACGCTTTAACTGCGGAGTATGCCGCTGTACAAAATAAGAAATGAGGAGAGCTGAATAATGCTTCAAATCACGATCAATGTCAATGCTCCGGCACAGGCCGCTCAGGGCATCAAAGAGTCACTGGCAATGTTCCTCGAACGCTGGGGCGACAGCAAGGTGGCGGAAGTGAAAGAGATCAAGCCAAAGGACTGGCAGAAAGAACAGCAGAGGTTGTACTGATATGGCAGCTTTTAGAAATCGTGGAATGCATGAATACCGACACAGCCAAGATGAAGCGGTAAAAGAAGAACTGCGTGCTGCTGGAATTCCTTGCTTGAGTCTGCCGGGACACCTGAACACAGAGGTCAAGACATCCTACATAGGCATCCTAAACGGATTTCTGTTTTACCGGGGATGGCGGTATTGGATCTGCGACGGATATGTATCGCTGGATCACGCAAAAAAGATTTATGACCAAATGGGCGTGTACAGTGTCAGAGCCGGCGGACACGCAGCCAATCCAAACCCGGAGCACATGGCAACATTTGTAGCCAGGGACCGGAGGGTGAAGCAGTATGCAGAAGAATTGGTTGCAAGAAGGCATTTGGATTATATGGCTGCCTTGAAAATCGCAGATGAACAGATCAAGCCGGAGCCGGGCGAAGCAAAATTTGTCAACGGCTACCATATCGACTCGGAGGAAGGTCTGAAAGCCCTGGCATCGTATATCCGGGAACATGATGTTCACGCAGCCAGTTTTGGCGAGCCGACATTTACCGCTGAAAAAGCAGGATAACAAGGTCAAAATCCCCAGGGAGGGAGACCCGGAAAGGGACAAAAAGAATGTCGCAGAATGGCAATTCTGCGACATTGAGTGCCCATGTGACCGCTCCCCTGCCGAAATTTCACTATTTAAGGAGGCTGTCGAAATGCCAAACCAAGTCAACAATAAAACCTTTAAGTATTCAAGTGAGCGAACCAAAAGAATCTGCGATGGTCTTTTAAGTGTTCACAGAGAGGTAGAACGGTGTACGGAATCCGGCCAAATTGAAAATGCGATTCTGAAAGCATATTTGCCAAGTAATAAGTTTGCTTCTACCCTTGTCGAACAGGTCTATGCTGGAGAACTTACCTTAGCAGAGGCATACAAAATCCTTTGTAGAAATATGTCTGCACCCCTAACACACGAATTTCTCCTCAACGCAAAAACCAAGCTCTTACTGGATGCCATTACAGATAGCTTTTCTTCTGACCCCAAATTGGCTCCCATCAGCCAAGAGCATTTACAGCGCATTATCCAATATCTTGCACAACTGACACCTCACATTGAAGGTTCAACGAATATAGAGATATATAACATACATATCCAATTCATTAAAGAAAATCCCTCCGAAATAAATCCCCTGGTTATCGTGAGACTACTCGCCAGAAACTGGGATAACATCAGGCTAAAATACGAAACATATACCATTTTATCTCAGCTTATCGATGCATCACCAGATAGCTTTTACGACACGCTCCCGGATCGATATAGATTCCTTTCCCTGGCAAAAGGTATTTTTGACGAATGACCCATTCGCTTCTACGCACATCTCTTGAGGTACATATATGCCCCCAGAAAAACAAACAGAACGGCCTTTTTACGAAAATGCCTTCGAGAAGCACTGCAAAAACCACGGCTTTGAGTGTTCCTTTGCCGAAGGCATCGTCTTTGTGAACGCCGGGCTTTCCCGGTGGCGGATCTACCATACAGGCCGCACCGTAGACGAGCTGTATCACAGCAACACTTTCAACTATGGCAAAGTCCACCGCCACACGCCGGGACGAAAGCGCTTCGACGAAGAAATGCACCTCCAGAAGATCCCGGAACCTGTCGGCACAGATATTTTCGATGTGCTGAACTACATCGCCAAGCACGAACGAAATTTGCTGGCAAAGCACCCAAAGCGTTGGTTCTCCGAATACAGCCGCAGGACACTTCCGGCTGTAATGCTGACACCAAATCACACTCAAGGAGAAAAGTCAATGACATCTGTAAAAAAACGGATCAAGGAGATCCGTCAGCCCAATGGCGGCTACCTGCGTCCTTCCTCAATGCAAGAAATTACATTGGAAGATAATCACGAGCTTTCCAAGGAAGAAAGTATCCACGCCAGCATTATCGGCATGGCAGTCGATTATCTGACCCGGCTGATGACCGGTTCTTCCTTGATAGAAGCCTTTGATGTCCCCATTCGGGGCTACGCTTACCGCAAGAAGATGTGGCAGCCAAATATCATCGAATGCGACAAGCGAGCAAAAGTGGACATCACTTCCCTGCTGAATCAGATTCACGGTCTGGACGACCAATCCATCATCGCCGCCTGCAAAGCCTGTGCTTACGATGTCTGGTATCGGAACCCCGCAGATGCGCCTAAGTACAAAACCGCCGAGGAGATCAACCCAAACGCTCAAACCATCGAAAACATCCGTATCATGGTCAAGCGCAGCATTTCCTTCTGGCTGCACTATGGCCCGGTGGTAAAGAGCAACTTCACCTTTGAGCGTGGCGGCTATACCGCTATGGTCAATGCCGGCGACGGAGATTATATGACCAAGGATACCATTTGGGAGTTTAAGGTCTCCGCTGCCAAGCCCACGAGTAAGCACACCCTCCAGATCCTCATGTACTGGATCATGGGCCAGCACTCCGGCAAAGAAGAGTTTAAGAGCATCACCCAGCTGGGCATCTTCAACCCCCGGCTGAATAAGGTCTACCTCATTCCGGTGGCGGATATTTCTGCGGCAACCATTGAGGAGATTGAAAAAATTGTAATCTGCTATTAAGGGCGGCTGGTGACAACAAGGAGCACTTCTATGTTACAGACTAATACCATCTACAACGGCGACTGCCTGGAGATAATGGAGCAAATCGATGACGACTCCGTAGATTTCGTTTTTACAGACCTCCCCTACGGTACCACCAAGGCCAAATTCGATACGCCCCTTGATCTTGCCGCTTTCTGGGCACAGATGAACCGGATCATTAAGCCCAACGGCTGTATTGCACTGTGGAGCAGCCAGCCATTCACTACTGACCTTATTGCCAGCAACAGGAAAATGTTCAGGTACGAATGGATCATCGAAAAGAACAGATCCACCGGCTTTCTGAACGCCAAAAAGCAGCCGCTAAAAGCCCACGAGGAAGTGCTTATCTTCTATAAAAAGTCCCCTACATACAATCCCCAGAAAACAACCGGCCATCCGAGAAAAATCGCTTTGGTCGAACATCATCTGCATTGCAATTCTCGGTCTGGTGACAATTACGGAAGTGCTGGGCCAAGCAATTACGACAGCACGGAACGATACCCCAGGTCTGTGCTGAAGTATAAGTGGCCTGACCGAAAAGGCAACAGGCACCCTCAGCAAAAGCCCCTGGATGCCTGCGAGTATTTTATTCGTACCTACACCAACGAAGGGGATCTGGTACTGGACTGCACCACCGGCTCCGGCACGATCTGCAAAGCAGCGCAAAACACCAACCGGGCTTATATCGGCATTGAAAAAAATGCTGATTTTTACAAGGCCGCCTGTGAGTGGCTGAAAAACTCTGAAAAATCAGGAGAATAAAATGAAAATTTTAATGTGGATTTTGCGATTATAAGTTTCCTCTTGGGCCTTTTCTACTACCATCGAGCCAAATATGCAGCAGACAAACGCCGAATGCTGGAATTGCTATTCATGGCCGCATGGTATGCCCTCTATGCCGCATGGTTTATCGTAGTCAGCATTGGAGACATGGAAGCCATGGAGTTTGCCATCATGGTAGCCTCCTGCTGCCCTATGATCGCCAGGGGCATTATTACAAAATCCAGCATGGTCAGGATGAATAGTATCATCTGTATTTTGTTTGCCCTGCTGAATGCGCTTAACAGCTACGCTGCGCTTCGATCCTAAAAAACAGAAACTACCCTTCTCCCCTTTCCCCATCCATAGACAAGGAGCAGCTTATGTCCACATACATCAAAAACGGAAAAAACCTTGAATATGACAACGCCCCGGACTGGCTGGTAGCCTATATGCGCTATCGCCGCACCATCCTGTCCAATACGCCCAATTCCATTATGACAGACTTTATTGCCCTGCGGGAATACTTCCAGTGGTTGCAGGTATTCCAGGACACAGGCGCATCCCCCAAATCCGTGGCGAAGCTGCGTAAGGTAGATATTCTGAATCTGGATCTGGAGGATGCCGTAAAAGTCACACGGAGCGATGTGGAAACATACCTCTACTTCTGCACAGAGACCCTTAAAAACTGCGAAAAAACCAGAACGAAAAAGCTGGTGTTCATCCGCTGTTTTTACAACTATGTGCTGGATCAGGAGGAAACCCTTCACACGCACATGGAAAGCAACCCTGCCGAGCGAATCCGAAATCCCAAGATCCCGAAAAAAGAGCCGATCTATCTGCCTGAAGAAGAGCGGAATTCCCTGCTGTCCGCCGTTGATGTCAATGATGATAAGAACACCCACGCCAAGCGGGACTATGCCATTCTGCTACTGCTTGTCACCTGTGGCCTGCGAGTATCTGAGGAGGTCAATATCACCCTGAAGGACATCGACTACAACAACCAGAGGATCAAGATCCACGGCAAGGGCAACAAGGAGCGGATCGCTTACCTTACCCCGGCCTGTATTGAGGCGTTGCAGGCATATCAGACGGATTATCGTCAGGACATTCTGGGTGATGCCTGCGACGACCCGGATCAGTATTTCTTCCTGTCCAGCAAGACAAAGACACACATCACCACCAGAATGGTGGAGCGGATCATGCAGAAGTATGTGCTTGAGGCAGGCATCGGCGGCATGGGCTACACGCCCCACAAGCTGAGGCACACCATGGCAACCATGCTGGCAAAGGATGGTGCAGACCTGTTGCAGATCCAGCAGATCCTTGGTCATAACAATCCTAATACCACGCAGATCTATACCCATCTGGGCAATGAAGATCTGGCAAAGACCGTTTCCAATTCCTCTTTAATGAGCCTTGGAGAAACGGTAAGAAATGAGGAGTAAACTTATGCCACAAAAAAATCAGCACGCATACACAGTTTCTGGCAAAAAGAACCTGCGCCGGCTTAATATCGTTGTTACGGCCCAGACCCAGTATCATCTGGAAGCCATGGCTGCCGCCAACGGCTGGGGCGAAAAGGATATTGGCCGGGTGGTGGACAAACTGGTGCGAACTGCACTGGTAGAAAGCAGAAAGGAGCAGCATCAGATATGATCACTCTCATTGGGAAGCCGTTAATACTTCTTGGCACTGCGGTGCTTTTCGTAATAGCATTATACCTTCTGCATGTAGTACTACCGGGCAGAGAGAAAAAGCAAATCAGTCTTACACTTGATGAATATGTCCTGCTTCATACAATTCTAGCAGCATTCCATTGCTCCATAGACGAAAACGCCAAGGAGGAAAACGACCATGACTGATGAAGAATACTTATCCACAGCACAGCAAGAGATCCGCCGCCTGCACGGAGTGATCCGAGATATGCGAAATGAACTAACCACAGATAGCCGGGAATACTGGGTGCAGCAAATCGCCTATGACCAGGCTTCTGACCGCTTGCAGTTGGGCGGTACACCCCTGCATTGCGGCGATATTCTGGAAGTCCTGATTCTGGATAGCGACGGCTTCCCCCAGTGGACGGAAGCAAGACTGGAGTGCGAAGACGAGTGGTATCTGGTAAGCCATAACAATATACAGCCCTGCGGCCTATTCGCCAGAATGCGCCACTTTTGAAATTATCCCAAAATACAAAAGGAGTGAACCACATGTCATTTGAAGGTCTTATCGCAACCCCCTTCGGCTGGATCATGGACGGCCTGTACCGCCTGACCTCCAGCTATCCCCTCGCCCTTATCCTCTTTGCAATCATTGTGCAGGCGGTCATGGTGCCCCTGAGCGTCCATAATCGCCGTGTTGCCGAAAAAAAGCGGCAGCTCAAGCCCATCATCGCCAAAGTCCGAATGGACTATGCAGACGACTTGGACAAGCAGACGGACATTATCACAAAACTGTATGATGATGCCAAGATCAGCCTTGCTGGTAGCTTCATTCTGAACATCATCCCCTTCTTCGTCCTTATTCCCATCTTTCAGGTAGTAGCACAGCCCATTACATATCTCTTCCATGAGACACCTGAGACCGCTTCCGCTATTGTCAATGCACTGTATAAGGAAGCACCGGAACTGTTTAATGGCAGCTACCATCAGATCACTGCTATTACCCATATCGCAGAATATGCAGATGTCATTAAGGCCGCCGTGCCGGAGGTATCCGCTCGCACTCTTGATGGTCTGAACTTCTCCTTCCTCGGCCTTGACCTTGGTGCCGTCCCTGGCGTCTATCTGCTGGGACAAGCTGCCTGGGCATGGGACTGGGCACATATCGGTGTATTCGCCCTTCCTATCCTCTACATGAGCAGACAGATCTATCAGCTCTTTGCCAAAATTGTTCGCTCATTTATTGCTTATAGCAAAGAGAAAAAGGCAGCCAAGGCCAACGGCCTGCCTGCCCCCAATATTCCCAATCCTCCCCTGCTGGATCTGTTCTTCCTGCTGCTGTCCTTGACCGCTATGTTTGCGGTGCCCATCTCAATGAATGTTTACTGGCTGATCGGCGGCGTTGCCGCATCGGTTATGAATAAGACTATCCAGAAAAGAGAAAAGGCAACTGGAAAAGAACCGCTGAATTTAAGCACGCTGTATAACCCTGAACTTTTTGCGACAGAAAACACATCTGTATCAAATGATGTGCTGCCCGAAACCGAAGCCCGCTGATATACAAAAACGGTGGAGCCAGGAAACTGGCTCCACCATAACCTCAAGTCCCGTAACCCTTGGAAGGCTCTGTACTATATCCGGGATAACCCGCCAAATCCAGATACTTCAAATGATACAGCATACTGAAATCCATAGCGCAGTATTTAATCACATCTTCACCGTTGACTCCAAACCCTTCCTGGACAAAATAGTAGAATGTTGTCGGGGCATAAGTTTTGTAGTTTATATAAGTATTGGAAGTTTTTAGCGTAACTGCAATAATGATAGCGTCCTTAGCATCCGATTCAGGACCGCCTTCTTCCGGTACATCCAAGGAAACATAGGAAAAATATGAACTCATACCCTTCTCACGATAATCAACAATAAAATCGCTACTAGGATGGTACTTTCTATTACCGTTATTGATTTGCAGAAGCTCACTCAACATTTCATTCTCACAAATCATATCCAATGTCATTTCGTACAATTCTTCTGCCTGCTCAACGGAAAGTCTGCGACACACAGAAATGTCGTCGGTACTTTCGTGTAACTGATTCAGATCCATGACATCATCCATATAGAACAAGCCGTCTGCATCCTTGCTAATATAAATTCTAAATACGCCGCACATCATCTCATTCAGATATACACGCACATCGATATAAGCACAATGCGTTGTCCCAGTCAATGTATCTTTGTCCAGATACCAGATCGTACCGGGCGTGCTGGCACTCAAATAACCAGACGGAAGAGAGTAATCCAAAGCCCTGACAAATGTGGTGTTGCATCCAATATAGGTACCATAACCACAGTCAGAATACGAGGGAATAGTTACTACATAGCCAGCAGAAGGTTCAAATGCAAAGCTACAAGTTTCGCTGGGGCTGCCATTATGAGAAATCACAGGATTTAACGCCAAATAATTATCGGTACTATCTACATCCACACCAAAGCAGATTTCACGATTCAGTGCCTTGTCACGAGCATTATCCAAAACTACACTTTTCGAGATCACTCTATCATTTTTATAATAGCATCCATTGCTTGCGGGCAGATCCTTATAGGTCAACTCAGATACATACGAATACTTGTTTTCTGGGGTCTCCGATTCTGACGGCTTATCAGGGTACATGCTGGGAAAATACTTATGAAGAAGATCCCACATTGTATCTTCGGGAAAACTTCCGGTTGTAGCATCATTGCCCCCAATAATACCATTGGATCCATTGTTATTTGAGCCGGTAGTGCCAGCAGGCTCGTTGTTATCAAATCTGTCGTTATCTAAACTTGGGCCAGAAGTCCCAGGAACACCAGAGGTTTCATCCTGAGCATTGGAACCAGAATTCAGTGCGATAACTAAAATAACTGCAACAACAACTACGGCGGCAATAATGCCAAAAATGATTTTAGATTTTTTCATGTTTTCATCCTCCTAATTCGACTATTAGAGGGAGGTTCCCCCTCTCCTTTATATACATATTATACCATATATCGCCAAAACAGCAAAGCATTATTTTAAGACAAAACTTTTTCCAAACAAGAAGCGCCATGCACTCTACCAGAAAAGCACCGCTGTAAACGCATAATGACCCAATAGAGATGATCCCAATGATTAAATGCATAAAAGCTGCGGCGCAAATAATATAGATATCTGCAACCACAAAGGAGATCGCCATGAAGTATACACCCTTCTACATGGACACGAATGAGTCTGAAAAACTCATACTATCCGGCAATGGAGATGCCGCTATCTTATTTA
>CAZJCA010000044.1:0-13605 GCA_964544505.1 uncultured Oscillospiraceae bacterium | reverse complement strand
CCGCAGGGGCCGGAGCCATGCTCCCAGAAGTTGTCCTTCTTGCCGAAGCGGAACACATGGTCGGCAGGCACGCCGATCTCTTTCGTCCAGATCTCGAAAGCTTCTTCGTCATTTTCATAGATGGAGGGATACAGACGGTTCTCGTCCAGACCAACCACCTTAGTCAAAAATTCCCAGCTCCATGCGATGGCTTCGTGCTTAAAGTAGTCGCCGAAGGAGAAGTTGCCCAGCATCTCAAAATAAGTGCCGTGACGGGCAGTTTTGCCGATGTTCTCAATATCACCGGTACGAATGCACTTCTGGCAGGTGCAGACACGGTGACGGGGCGGCTCCACTTCGCCGGTAAAGTAAGGCTTCATGGGTGCCATGCCGGAGTTGATCAGCAGCAGGGACTTATCATTCTGAGGAATCAGGGAAAAGCTGGGCAGGCGCAGATGACCCTTGCTTTCAAAGAAGCTCAGGAACATCTCACGCAGCTCGTTTACACCGTAAGGCTTGGGATTCATATTGTTACCTCCATTGAGTTAATCTATAAAATAATCATCCAGCAACCAATTGGCTGGATTATTGTCGATATACTGCCATTTGTGCAAGAAATCTTTCTCATCTCGGATGATGTGGTCATAATAGCCTGTTTGCCAAAGATCTGTCCCGGCTATTCGATTTGTATAACGCTTCAAAGAGGAAACAAACATGGCAAGAGTCGCATCCGTAGGGCGCAGCATCCTTGATGCGCCTTCTGTCTCTTGTTGGGGACAGATAGAAAGTAAAAGATGGACATGATTTGGCATTATCACCCAGTGACGAATTTCAATCGCAGGATTATGTTCGTGCAAAAAAGCAAGTGATCGCTCAACATCCATCCCATATTGAGAAAGCTTTACTTTCGGTGCGTCAAGGATGCCGCACCCTACGACACTGGATAATACCGGTTTGCGATTTTTAGTGCAAATCGTCAGGAAATAAGTGGCCTCACCGCTGTAATCCCAACCGCCAAGCCGCATTTTCTTTCTGTTATAAAACACTTCCGTTCCCCCAGAAATATAAGACGCCCCTATCAACAACGATAGGGGCGAAAAATCCGCGGTACCACCCTAATTCATCCGATCAAAATCGGACATCTTAGCTGCTCTATAACGGGAGCGCCCGTCCCGGTCCTCCCGGGCGACAGCAGAAGTGGCCTGCAAATTTCCGATGCAAGGGCTTTCACCGTTCCCCTCTCGCTTCTGGCAGGAAATAATGCTTCTTTTCTGCTATGGTCTTTGCATTTACGCTGATATTTTAGCACAAATGATAAAAAAGTCAATATTTTTTTGTAGATTTCCAAGAAAAACCGGGTCACTTTTGTGACCCGGTCATAAAATCAAATATTACTCTCCAGCCAGGCCTGCATTTGAGCCTTGCCTTCTTCGGTCATGGGGAAGGTCTGCTGCCCTTCCATTTCGCTTTTTTCATAGCAATAAGGGCCGTGCCAGAACTCTGCCACGATGGTACTTTGCTCAAAATCCACTTCTTTCGCCGTCGCCATCACCACATTGGGCTTTGCCCGAAAGCGGAATGGGCCGCAGGAACCGGTGAAAATATTGTTCATGGCAAAGGTGTGGAGAGTGGGAATAAACAGTTTTTCCATTAGATATCTGCCGTCAACTCTTCCATTTCGTCAAGCAGCTTGCCGAACAGCTCCAGTGCGCTGTTGACCGGTGCAGGGCTGGTCATATCCACGCCTGCACACTTCAGCAGATCGATGGGGCTCTTGGAGCAGCCGCCGGACAGGAAGCCGATGTAGTCCTTGACTGCACCCTCGCCTTCATTGAGGATCTTCCGGGACAGGGCAATTGCCGCAGAATAGCCGGTGGCATACTGGAAGACATAGTAATTGTAGTAGAAATGAGGGATTCTTGCCCACTCCACCGCAATATTGTCATCGATGACCACATCCGTTCCGTAGTACAGCTCGTTGAGCTTCTTGTACTCACTGCACAGCAGATCGGCAGTCAAGGTCTTGCCTTCTGCCACCCATCTGCCCATCATCAGCTCAAATTCCGCAAACATGGTCTGGCGGTACAGAGTGCCCTTAAACTGATCCAGGAAGTGATTGATCAGATAAATGCGTTCCTTCTTATCAGTGGTCTTGGCAAGCAGATGCTCCATCAGCAGAGCCTCATTACAGGTGGAGGCCACTTCTGCCACAAAGATCACATAGCCGGAATCCACAGGATTCTGAGTCTTGTTGGAATAGTAAGAATGCAGGGCGTGACCCATTTCGTGTGCCAGGGTAAACTGGCTGTCCAGCGTGCCGGAGTAGTTCATCAGCACATAGGGATGAACACGAGCGCCAGCAGAATATGCGCCGCTGCGCTTGCCTACATTGGGGTATACATCGATCCAGCGGCTGTCGAAGCCCTTCTTCAAAATCGAACGGTACTCCTCGCCCATGGGTGCCAGCGCTTCATAAATAGTCTTTTTGGCTTCCTCGAAAGGAATGTGCTTGTCCACACCGTTGACCAGAGGGGTATGCAGATCGTAGTAGTGCAGTTCGTCCAGACCCAGCAGCTTTTTACGCAGGCGGACATAGCGGTGCATCTTGTCCAAATTCTGATGAACTGTTTCGATCAAATTCAGATACACAGAAGTAGGCACATTGGTGCCAAACAGCGCTGCTTCAAATGCATTGTTGAAATGGCGTACTTCAGCCTCAAATTTCAGCTGTTTATTCTGAGCGTTCATCAGTGCAGCGGAGGTATTTTTGAAATTATTGTAGCTGGCATAGAGGCTTTCATAAGCACTCTTACGCAGTACCCGGTCGCTGCTCTCCACGCACTGAATATAAGTGGCGTGAGACACAGGGTGCTTCTTCCCTTCTGCATCAACGGCATCAGCAAAGGTCAGGTCTGCATCGTTGAACATATCGAATACATTACTTGCCGTTTCGGAGATCTCTCCGGTGGCGGCCAGCAGCTTTTCTTCGGCAGCAGACAGAGTATGTGCCTTAAAGCGGCGTTTATTGGTCAGGCTGCGGCGATAGCGCTCCAATTCAGGGCAGTCTGCATAGAACTTTTCCATGTCCTCGTCAGAAATGGCCATGATCTCAGGGGTGGCAAAGCTGGTGGCAGCACTCAATGCCACCATAACACTTCTGAGCTTACCGCCCATGGCCTGATAGATGGGATTACGGGTGTCCTGATCGCCTTTACGCATGGCATAGTTGGCTAAAGCACCAACTTTCACACTGTTCATTTCGGACTGATACAGATAATCATAAAGGGCCTTGCCGCTTTCGCCCAGACGACCTGCAAAGCCGGACAGCTGCTTCTGCACATCGGCAAGCGTAGCCAGTTCTGCCTCCCAGGCTTCGTCACTGGGGAACAGGTCTTCGGTTGCCCAGGTGTCTTCTACGGGAATTTCATGGCGTTCCCGAATGCGATTGGTTTCAGACATAAGTTCCCTCCTAGAATTTGTAATATGTTTTTTACTTAGGCTTTTTTCAGATCAGCAGCGATCAGCCGCTTCATGGCCTCGATACCCACCTTGATGGCAGAGGAAGTATCCTCCGTCATGGGCATCTCCAAACCGGCTTTTTCACGCTCCTGATTCCAGATCACATGGAAGCAGCTACCGCAGCGGACACCCAAAGCAGCAGCCACAACAAACAATGCAGAAGACTCCATTTCACTGGCTTTCACACCCAGACGCTTCCAGCTTTCCCACTTCTGCAGCAATTCATAGTACACAGGGCTCTTTTCAGGACTGTGCTGACCGTAGAAGGCATCCTTACACTGGACAACGCCGGTATGTACCCGATAGCCCATGTCCTCGCCGGCAGCCTTCAGGGCAGCGGTCACATCGAAGTCCGGCACAGCCGGGAACTCGATGGGCGCATACTCCATGGAGGTGTGCTCAAAGCGGACAGAGCCGGTAGCCACGATCACATCGCCGGGCAGCACATCCATGGCAATACCGCCGCAGGTGCCCACACGGATGAAGGTATCTGCGCCGATGGCAGCCAGCTCTTCCATGGCAATGGAAGCGGAAGGGCCGCCGATACCGGTGGAGCAAACACTGACCTTCTGACCCAGCAGTTCGCCGGTGTAAATGTTATATTCCCGGTTCATGCCCACATGAACGGGATTATCAAAATGCTGGGCAATGGCCTCACAGCGACCGGGGTCACCGGGCAGAAATACATAGCGGCCTACATCGCCCTCTTTGCAGCGAATATGAAATTGCATGCCAATATCTTGCATAGTATCACCTTAATCCTTTATTCTATATTTTGAATATGTATTTTACCATAGCCTTGGGTGAATTGCAAGAGAAAGTTTCATTGTTTGTAGCAAATTTACTAAAAATATTTTGTCTCATTGACAAATTATCGTCAGAATGTTATTATACTTTGTGGATTTTAATAGATCCAAATCACTATTCAAATGGTACTGTCCGCCAGTCGCAAAATAGTTCGACGACCGGGGTATCCTCTACTAATTTTGGAGGTAACAAGTATTATGGCAAACAAATATCCCCTGAATGTAAAAACACCTCGTTCTTACACCTATGTCACCCGGAACATCCCCGAAGTGACTGTTGAGCAGCGTGAGCGTGCACTGAAAGCAACTCATTACAACGAGTTCGCCTTCCCTGCCGGTATGCTGACTGTTGATATGCTGTCCGACTCCGGCACCACCGCCATGACCGATGTCCAGTGGGCAACCATGTTCCTGGGCGACGAGGCCTATGGCCGTAACAAGGGCTACTATGTGCTGCTGGAAGCTTTCCGTGATATTTTTGAGCGTGGCGGCGAGAAGAATTGGAAGAAATCCATTGACCTGATCCGCACCGACTGCACCGACATCGACAAGATGATGGACGAGCTGTATCTGTGCGAATACGAAGGCAGCCTGTTCAATGGCGGTTCTGCTCAGTTGGAGCGTCCCAATACCTTTATCATCCAGCAGGGTCGTGCTGCTGAGTCCGTCCTGTTTGAGATGGTCAAGAAGGTCATGTCCGAGCGTCATCCCGGTAAGGTCTTCACCATTCCTTCCAACGGTCACTTCGACACCACCGAAGGCAACATCAAGCAGATGGGTTCTATCCCCCGTAACCTGTACAACAAGGAACTGCTGTACGAAGTTCCCGAAGGCGGCGTGTACGAAAAGAACCCCTTCAAGGGCGATATGGATGTTCAGAAGCTGGAGCAGCTGATCGAAACCGTTGGCCCCGAGAATGTTCCCCTGATCTACACCACCATCACCAACAATACCGTCTGCGGTCAGGCCGTTTCCATGCGCTCCATCCGTGAGACTGCTAAGATCGCCGAAAAGTATGACATTCCCTTCATGTTTGATGTCGCTCGCTGGGCTGAGAACTGCTACTTCATCAAAGTCAATGAAGAGGGCTACGCCGACAAGTCCATCGCCGAGATCGCTACCGAGATGTTCTCCTACTGCGACGGCTTTACCATGTCTGCTAAGAAGAACGGTCATGCCAATATGGGCGGTATGCTGGCTTTCCGTGACAAGGGTCGCTTCTGGAAGAAGTTCTCCGACTTTGACGAGAACGGCAATGTGGTCAACGATATTGGTGTTCGTCTGAAGGTCAAGCAGATCTCCTGCTACGGCAACGACTCCTACGGCGGTATGTCCGGCCGTGATATCATGGCACTGACCGCTGGTCTGTATGAGGAATGTAACTTCCAGTATCAGGAAGCTCGTGTGCAGCAGTGTGAATATCTGGCTCAGGGCTTCTACAAGGCCGGTGTCAAGGGTGTCATCCTCCCTGCCGGTGGTCACGGTGTTTACATCAACATGACCGAGTTCTTCGACGGCAAGCGTGGTCATGAGACCTTTGCCGGTCAGGGCTTCTCTATCGAGCTGATCCGCCGCTACGGCATCCGTACCTCTGAGCTGGGTGACTACTCCATGGAGTATGACCTGAAGACCCCCGAGCAGCAGGAAGAGCTGTGCAATGTTGTCCGCTTTGCTGTCAACCGCAGCCAGCTGAACCGGGAGCACATGGACTATGTGATCGCCGCTGTTAAGGAACTGTACGAAGATCGGGAGTCCATCCCCAACATGCGCATCGTCAAGGGTCGCACCCTGCCCATGCGTCACTTCCACGCTTTCCTGGAGCCTTACGCCAACGAGGAAAAGTAACTTAAAATGCAATTGCCGCCCACGGTCTCCCGTGGGCGGCTCATTTTATTGAATCATCTGCAAAAACTCTTCTTCGGACAAAATGGGGATATTCAGTTCTCTGGCTTTCTTTTCCTTTGAACCGGCGTTTTCGCCCACAACCACAAAGCTGGTCTTTTTTGACACAGAACCAGAGACCTTACCGCCCAGCAGTTCGATCTTCTCCCCTGCTTCCTCCCGGGTGAACATTTGCAGCGCACCGGTCAGCACAAAGGTTTTTCCGGCAAAGCGAGTATCCGTCACTTCCTGCAAGCTGTCAAAATTCAGCCCCGCCTGCCGCAGCCGCTCCACCAGATGCTGACTCTGGGGTTGAGCAAACCATGTGGCAATGTTTTCGGCGGTAATGCCACCCACATCCGCAACTGCCGTCAGTTCTTCCAAAGATGCCGCCATCAGCCCATCCAGAGAACCAAAATGCCGTGCCAGAACCTTTGCCGTCTTTGCGCCGACCTGACGAATGCCCAGTGCGTAGATCAGTCGGCTTACATCCTGCTTCTTACTGTTTTCAATGGCAGTAAGAAGCTTCTTTGCTGCTGTTGAACCGGACTTCCACAGGGACTTTACATCGTCCAGTGTCAGATAATAAATATCTGCCGGAGATTTGATAAGCCCGTTTTCCACCAACGCTTCCACAATGGCTTCGCCAAGTCCCTCAATATCCATGGCATCTCGGCTGGTAAAGTGAGAAATGTTTCGCACCAGCTGGGCAGAACATTCTGCGCCGGTACAGCGCAGGAATGCGCCTTCCTCGTCCCGTTCCACCTTTGCACCGCACACCGGGCAGGTATCGGGCAGGAAATAGGGCTTGGTGTCTTCCGGGCGTTTGGAAAGATCCACTTCCAGAATTTCAGGGATGATCTCGCCAGCCTTGCGGATGAGCACTGTGTCACCAATGCGGATATCCCGCTGGGAAATAAAGTCCTGATTGTGAAGGGTCGCATTTGTCACCGTCGTTCCTGCCAAACGAACCGGACGAACCACCGCCTTGGGGGTAAGCACACCGGTGCGTCCCACCTGCACCACAATATCTTCCACCACCGTGGGCTTGATCTCCGGGGGGTATTTATAAGCCACTGCCCACCGGGGGAACTTGGCAGTTGCCCCCAGCTTTTCCCGATCCGCCAGATCATTGAGTTTGATCACAGCGCCATCAATGTCGCAGGTCATGGTTTCCCGGCGTTCGTTGATATCCATCACTTCCGCAACGATTTCCTCACAGGAAGTCAATGTCTTGTGCTCAATGACCTTAAAACGATGATCCTTCAAATATTGCAGGGTTTCGCTATGAGTTGTAAACTCCACACCCTCACACAGCTGGATATTGAAAACAAAGATATCCAGTCCTCGTTGGGCGGCGATTTTCGGGTCAAGTTGCCGCAGCGAACCGGCGGCGGCGTTTCTGGGATTAGCAAACAAAGGCTTTCCCAACTGCTCTTGCCGGGCATTCAGCTTTTCAAAGCTGGATTTCGGCATAAACACTTCCCCTCGGACAATCAGCCGTGCCGGCGCATCAGGGATTTCCATGGGAATGGAACGAATGGTTTTCAGATTCTCCGTGACATCTTCGCCCACATTGCCATCGCCTCTGGTCGCACCACGGAAAAACTGTCCGTTCACATATTCCAGTGCTACGGAAAGGCCGTCGATCTTCGGTTCTACGGAAAATTCTGCATCCGGGTAATCCCCATGAATGCGATGGATAAAGTCGGTCAACTCTTCCTCTGAAAACACATCCTGCAAGCTGTTCAGCTGCACCGGATGCACCACTTTTTCAAATTGGCTCAGTGCC
This sequence comes from uncultured Oscillospiraceae bacterium, assembly GCA_964544505.1. Taxonomy (GTDB): domain Bacteria; phylum Bacillota; class Clostridia; order Oscillospirales; family Oscillospiraceae; genus Faecousia. Next base: position 5,628 of record CAZJCA010000044.1, on the reverse strand, counting down.
TCGCCGCCCACACGCTTGGTGGGAGAATTTGTCAGAGCATATTCCGGATGTGCCATTTCCAGTTCTTCCAGTTCCCGGAGTAATCGATCATATTCAAAGTCCGGCATTTTCGGATCATCCAGCACATAATACTGGTGCCCGGCCTCCGTTAACAGGGCGCTTAATTCGATAATTCTCTCTCTGGGGTTCATATTACCCTCCTGCTTGTAAAAAAGTATTCGGCACTTGACCGACGATGACCGTTTCTGCCACTACCACATCGCTGGTCACCGTAAAATCAATGGTTCTGCCCAGCACCAGCACTGTCACATCCACCAGCACCGTCATTTTCAGCTGATGCAAGGTCTGGTTGATGCCTGCGTGGGTGAAGTTGCTATGAAAATCCGCATCGGAATTGCGGATCGACATGATCTGCACCGGAACCTGTGGGCCTTTGCCTGACAAAAGCTCCGGAAAGATCATACTGCCAATGGGCACGCCAATGTCAAAATGATCGGTATCTAACAAGGTCTCGTTGACATAGTCCAAAGTTTCCGTCTTGAGCATATTGACCTGTGCAATATTGGTTTTCAATGCGGTGATCCGACCGTTCACATCCTTCTCAAAATACACGATCTGCTCGTAAGAGATATCTCCGTTAGAAATCTGTCTGGAGACACCATCGTTGATCAGATCCGATGTTGCATTGACGACCCGAGTCTGGGCAAGACTGATGATCACATCATAGTATTTGCTGCGAATGGTAAAAAAACCGATTACCGCTGCCACCAGCAGCAAAATCATAATACGGAACGATATTCGTATCCATCGCTGCATCTCCATCCCCCCAGCAATGTTTATGCCGGAAGGGAAAGAAATATTACAGCTTTTTCATGTGGGCGGAGGCAGATTTTGCCATCAGCTTTTTCGTACCCACCTGATCAAAGGCGATCTCCAGCAGTGCATCGCCACCCATTTTCAGCACGGACAGCACCAGACCTTTCCCAAAGGCTGTGTGGCTGACCATGTCCCCTTTGTTCAGTTCCAGAGACGGCGCAGAAGAAACGGATGCCATCGCCGATTGGTAGTTCGGACGCTTGGCAGTCTGCGGTTGTGAATACTTGCAGTAGCCGTCAAAACCGTCATACGAACGCTCGGCACGCTGATAGCCGCCCTTTCTCACCATGGTATCCTCCGGGATCTCCTTTAAGAACCGGGAAGCCAAGGCGGCATTGGTGCGACCATAGAGCATACGCTGGCGAGCGTAGGAAATGGTTAGTTTTTCCTTGGCACGGGTAATGGCTACATAGCAAAGGCGGCGCTCTTCTTCCATTTCATCGTGGTCACCAATAGCGCGCATTCCAGGAAACAATCCATCTTCAAATCCCACCAGGAACACATTGGGAAATTCCAGGCCTTTGGCAGAGTGCATGGTCATCATTACCACCGCATCATCGGAAGCGTTGTACTCTTCCAAGTCGGTATACAGTGCAATTTCTTCCAGAAAACCTGCCAAAGAAGGTTCTTCAGCGTTTTCCACATAGGACACGATGCTGGATTTTAATTCCTTGATGTTTTCAAGCCGACTGATATTTTCTTCCGTGGGCTTCTCTTCCAGCATCCGCATATAGCCGGTACGGCGCATCAACTCTTCGTAAAAGTCCGGCAAAGCCATGCCATCCAGCAGCAGCTGCTCCAGGCCATCCATCATGGCAGCAAACTGGGACAGCTTCCCTGCCGGTTTTTCCAGCGGCGCATAGCTATGAGGCTGAGAAACCACCTGATAAAGGCTCTTTTCCTCCGCTTCCGCCAGACGCTGCGCCGTTTCCACCGTCTTTGCGCCGATGCCTCTGGGAGGATTATTGATAATACGCTTCAAACGCAAATCGTCATTGCGATTGTTCAGCACACAAAGATAGGCCAGCATGTCCTTGACTTCTGCCCGATCAAAGAACCGTGTGCCGCCGATAATGCGATACGGGATAGCATTGCGCTTCAAATCATATTCCAAAGCATTGGATTGGGCATTGGTGCGGTAAAGGATGGCAAAGTCCTTCATGGCCTTCCCCTTTTGCTGACCGGAGAGGATCTGCGCTGTAACAAACTGGGCTTCTGCCCGTTCGTCCGATGCTTCATAGACCGTGATAGGTTCACCCTGAGGATTGGCCGTCCACAGGGTCTTTCCCTTTCGGCCCCGGTTATTGGCAATAACTGCATTTGCCGCATCAAGAATGGACTTGGTGGAGCGATAATTCTGCTCCAAACGAATGAGCCGTGCCCCTTGATACTGCTTTTCAAAGTCCAGAATATTTTCAATGGTCGCACCACGGAAGCGGTAAATACTCTGGTCATCATCGCCTACAACGCAGATATTTTCGTGTCCTCCAGCCAAAAGGCTGGTCAGCAGATACTGCAAATGGTTGGTATCCTGATACTCATCCACCAGTACATAGCGGAACTTTTGCTGATAGAATGTACGAACATCTTCGTTTTCCTGCAAAAGCTTCACCGTCAGCAGGATGATGTCATCGAAATCAACCGCATTATTCTCTTTCAGCCGTTTTTGATAGGCCTGATAGGCACGGGCAACAGGCAGTGCCCGGTACTCCCCGCTCATTTCCGCACGGGCAAGCAGCCGCTCGGGGGTGGTCATTTTATCCTTTTCCTTGCTGATGATCCCAAGAACATATTTTGCCGGAAATGTTTTATCATCCAGCCCCATGTCCTTAATGATCTCTTTCATCACCCGCTCGGAGTCGTTGGAGTCATAGATCGTAAAGCTATTGGAATAGCCCAACCGATCGGCATACCGACGCAGGATCCGGCAGCAGGCAGAGTGGAATGTCATCGCCCACACTTCTCCTGCTTCCGGGTTCAGAATATTGATCAGCCGCTCTTTCAGCTCGTTGGCTGCCTTGTTGGTAAAGGTCACGGCAATAATATTCCAGGGTGCCACCGGTTCTAATGCACACAGATACTCCGCCCGATCTCTGTCTCTATCCGAAAGAGGTTGGCGCAGCCTTTCTAAAAACGCCACATCTTCCTCCGTTACCCAGTCCGGCACCAGATCAGAATCAGTGCCGCAGCCGAAGCGGATCAGATTGGCAATACGGTTGATCAGCACTGTGGTCTTGCCGCTGCCGGCACCGGCCAGCAGAAGCAACGGGCCTTCGGTGGTCAGCACAGCCTGGCGTTGCATATCGTTTAAATTGGAAAACTGAGCGGAAATAAAGGCTTTTCTCGCCCGAACAAACCTTTCAAGCAATTCATCTGTCATAGTTACACCTGATCTCTAAAAGATGGGTATATTCTATCACAAAACGGCGAAAAAGGAAAGCCCCATTTCCGGCTATCCCATAAGCTGACGCAGGATCTCCAAGGCCTTTTTTTCAATTCTGGACACCTGCACCTGACTGACACCCAACACCTTGGAGGCTCGATCCTGCGTTAGTCCGTGAAAATAGCGTAGTTTAATTACCGTTTTTTCCCGTTCTGGCAGTTTTTCAATGGCCTGTCGCAAAGAGATTTTTTCCACCAGCATTTCCTCCGATTCCGTGTCTGTCAGAATATTTTCCAGAGAAAAACCGTCTTCCCCTGTTTGTCGATTGATGGACTCGGTGCAGGCAGTGGCATTTTCTGCCAGTGCAATTTCTTCCGGCGTAAAACCGGTCTGATGTGCAATTTCGCCGATGGTTGGTTCTCGTCCCAGGGCAGTCGTCAAATGATTTCGCATGGTGCGGATGGTAATTGCCTGTTCTTTAATGCTTCGGGACACTTTTACTGCTCCATCATCCCGCAGAAATCGTCGGATTTCCCCGGCGATTTTCGGCACGGCATAAGTGGAAAACTGGGTCCCAAACTCCAAATCAAAGCCTTCCACAGCCTTGATAAATCCCAGACATCCTAACTGATACAGGTCGTCCGCCTCTGTCCCTCTGCCCAAAAATCGCCGGGTCACAGACCAGATAAGCCCTGCATTTTCTGTGATGAGCTGCTCGGAAGCCTCCTTATCCCCCTGCTGAGCACGGCGGATCAATTCTTTCGTATCTGTCATTTCCGACGCTGCAGCTTCCGGCGCATATGGACAGTAGTGCCCTTCCCCGGTGTGGATGTGATCTCCAGATCGGTCATAAAGCTTTCCATAATGGTAAAGCCCATGCCGCTGCGGTCTGTGCCGCCGGTGGTAAACATGGGTCGCTTGGCCTGCTCAATATCTGCAATTCCTGCTCCACGGTCTTTAATCACAATATCCAGCACATTGTCCTTCAAAATACGACAGCGCAAAGTGATGACACCCAGTTCGTCCGGATATCCGTGAACGATGGCGTTGGTCACTGCCTCTGATACAGCCGTCCGAATGTCTCCCAATTCTTCCATCGTCGGATCCATCTGCGCAGCAAAACAGGATACCGCTGATCGGGCAAATGCCTCATTGGTGGATTTACTTGGAAACTCCAAAATCATGTAGTTATTGAATTTCATAAAGCGACCTCCTTTATCTCAATAATTTTGTCAATACCAGCCGCCCGAAAAACTTTCATGGGCTGGGATGCGATGCCGGTCAGCATCATCGATCCTTCGATCTTCTTCATTTCCCGAAACGCGTTGATTACAACTGCAATGCCAGATGAATCGATAAATGTTACATCCGAAAAATCCAGAATACAGACAGATGGCGTATAAGCCTCGATTTTGGCTGCGATGGCCTGAATGTAACTTTTAGCCCGGTGGTGGTCGATTTCCCCGGTCAGGGCAATGGTCAGATTTCCCTCCTGTAAAAAGCTTGTAAATTGCATAAAATCCTCCTTTGCTGTTTTTCTTTTCCCTTTCAGTATAGTTTTTCATAGTCAAATATCCTGTCGAAAGTTGAAAAAGGCAAAAAAAGAGTGGGAAGCAAAGAACATTCTTTGCTTCCCACAAAAAGATTTTTAATTACAGCTTTTTCAGCGCCTTTTCACTCTGCTCCAGCTGAGCGATCAGATCTTTATTCTTCTGAGCTTTTTCACGCTCGGCGGCAACAACAGCTTCCGGTGCACGGGAAATGAAGCCTTCATTGCTCAGCTTGCCTTCCAGAGATGCCTGGAATTTACGAGCCTTTTCCAGCTCTTTGCCAATACGCTCCAGTTCCTTGGCTACATCCACCAGCTGACCCATGGGAATATAGAGCTTGGCATCGGCAGTGGTGCAGGTCACCATACCATCCAGATTTTCAGGTTCCTTGTCCAGCATGGTCACCGTGTCGGCATAGGCCAGACGCTGCATGAAGCCTTCACCCTCGATAAATACCTTGGGATCATTTGCCAAAATATACAGAGCAGCCTTCTTAGAGGGCGGCACATTCATTTCCGTGCGGCGGTTGCGGATGGAGCGGATGGCTTCCATCACAGATTCCATGGCGGCTTCCTCGGCCTTAAATGCCAGATCTGCACGGTACTCAGGCCACTGGGCCACGATCAGCGCCTCACCTTCGTGGGGCAGGCTCTGCCAGATCTCCTCTGTGATGAAAGGCATGAAGGGATGCAGCAGGCGCAGGGTCTGATCCAGCACATACACAAGAACCTGAATAGCAGTCTGCTTCCGGCTCTCGTCCTCAGAGTACAGACGAGCCTTGGTCAGCTCAATATACCAGTCGCAGTAGGTATCCCAGAT